>JASBSH010000389.1 GCA_030149025.1 Actinomycetales bacterium
ACTAAGGCCAAATACGTAGTTGACATCAACAGTTAACACCGTTTTGTTTGAGATTACACGGGGGAGCGTGTGCTCGCCGCGCTCACCGAGGCACCGGCCGACGGCCGCTTCTGGCGCGCGGACGCGGTGGAGGTGCTCGACGCCTCACCCGACCGCGTCCCGTCGGCATGGCCCGCTGCCGGCCCGGCTGGCGTCGGCGGCGGCGAGCTCGCCCACGTGGCGCTGCCGGCGCAGCGGCGGTGGAAGGCCGCCGTGGTGAACGAGCAGCTGCGCCGGCTGGCCCGCCTGGACGTGCCGGTCACCGTCGAGCCGGCGCCCGGTGACGACGCCCGCGGCGGGCTCGGCTGGCGCACCAGGATCGACCTGGTCGTGGACGACGCCGGGCGCGCCGGCATGTACCGGTACCGCACCCACGAGATCCGCCCGCTCGTCGGCGGCGACCCGATGCCGCTCGCCGTTCCCGCGATCACCGAGCTCGGCCTGTTCGAGCGGCGATGGCCCGCCGGCTCACGTCTGCACGTGGTGGCCCCAGCGACTGCACATGGGACGGACCGCCCGGGCCAGCCATTGGTTCTCGTCGACGACGTGCCCTGGCAGAGGGGTCGGGTCGACCGGCGCCCGAACGCCCGGACCTCGGTCCACGAGGTCGTCCGCGTGGGGGAGGAGGAGTACCGCTACCGCGTCGCGGCCAGCGGCTTCTGGCAGGTCCACCGGGAGGCGCCCGCCGTCCTCGTCGGCGCGGTTCTCGACGCCATCGCCGACAACGGGATCGAACAGGAGGGGAGCGGACGAGACCTGGACGGCGCCACTGTGCTCGACTTGTACTCCGGCGCCGGTCTGCTGACCCAGCCGCTCGCGCGGCTCGTCGGACCGTCCGGCTCGGTGCTCGCCGTCGAGGGTGACGCACGTGCCGTTCGCGATGCGCGCCGGAACGCCCACCACCTGCCGCAGGTGGAGCTGCTGCAGGGCGACGTCGGCCGGGTGCTGCGCGAGGTGGTCGGCGACCGGGCACCGGCCGGCGGCCGGAAGCGCAACGTGCGTGTCGTCGTCCTCGATCCACCGAGGATCGGAGCCGGACGGCGCGTGGTCGAGCAGGTTGCCGCGCTCGCTCCAGCCGTGGTCGTCTACGTCGCCTGCGACCCGGCGGCGCTGGCCCGGGACGTGGCCTACTTCGCCGAGCGGGGGTACGAGCTCACGAGCCTTCGCGCCTTCGACCTGTTCCCCCACACGCACCACGTGGAGTGCGTCGCCCGCCTCGACCGCGCGGTGACGCATCAGGTATCTTGATATCGAGATATCTCCCGTCGACTCCGTGCGCGCAGCGCGGGAGGATGGCGGGAGAGAACCGGGACGGACGAAGGAGTCAGTGTGAGCGAGAACGTCAGCACCGGCAGCCTCGACAGCTTCGGCGCGAAGGGCTCGTTGCCGGTCGGTGACCGGTCCTACGAGATCTACCGCCTCACCGCGGTGGACGGCGCCGCTCGGCTGCCCTTCAGCCTGAAGGTGCTGCTGGAGAACCTGCTGCGCAACGAGGACGGCGCGAACATCACCGCCGACCATGTGCGCGCCCTCGCGGCCTGGGACCCGAAGGCCGAGCCGAGCACCGAGATCCAGTTCACGCCGGCACGCGTGATCATGCAGGACTTCACCGGCGTGCCGTGCATCGTCGACCTCGCCACGATGCGCGAGGCGGTGGCCGACCTCGGCGGCGACCCGAGCCGGATCAACCCGCTCGCACCCGCCGAGCTCGTCATCGACCACTCCGTCATCGCCGACGTGTTCGCGCGGCCGGACGCCTTCGAGCGCAACGTCGAGCTGGAGTACCAGCGCAACGGTGAGCGCTACCAGTTCCTGCGCTGGGGGCAGACCGCCTTCGACGACTTCAAGGTGGTGCCGCCCGGCACGGGCATCGTGCACCAGGTCAACATCGAGCACCTGGCGCGTGTGGTGTTCGACCGCGACGGCGTCGCCTACCCCGACACCTGCGTGGGCACCGACTCGCACACCACGATGGTCAACGGCCTCGGCGTCCTCGGCTGGGGTGTCGGCGGCATCGAGGCGGAGGCCGCGATGCTCGGCCAGCCCGTGTCGATGCTGATCCCGCGGGTCGTCGGCTTCAAGCTGAATGGCGAGATCCCCGCTGGCGCAACGGCAACCGACGTGGTCCTGACGATCACCGAGATCCTGCGCGAGCACGGTGTCGTCGGCAAGTTCGTCGAGTTCTACGGCGAGGGCGTCGGTGCGGTCCCGCTGGCGAACCGCGCGACGATCGGCAACATGAGCCCCGAGTTCGGTTCCACCGCAGCGATTTTCCCGATCGACGACGTGACGCTGGACTACCTGCGCCTGACCGGCCGCAGCGAGGAGCAGATCGCACTCATCGAGGCCTACTGCAAGGAGCAGGGACTGTGGCACGACCCGGCCAAGGAGCCGGAGTTCTCCGAGTACCTCGAGCTCGACCTGTCCACCGTCGTGCCGAGCATCGCCGGGCCGAAGCGCCCGCAGGACCGCGTGTCCCTCGACGAGGCGAAGGACTGCTTCCGCCAGGCGCTGCGTGACTACGTGTCGGACGACTTCGCGATCGCCAAGGGCCGCCTGGACGAGGCGTCGCGGGAGTCCTTCCCGGCGAGCGACTCCCCTGCCGTGTTCAACGGGCAGGACGTCGACGACAGGCCGCGCATGCACGACCACAGCCATCTGCCGGAGCGGGCGACCAAGAAGGTGCCCGTCACGCTGGCGGACGGGACGCAGACCGAGCTCGACCACGGACACGTCGCGATCGCCTCGATCACGTCGTGCACCAACACGTCGAACCCGTCGGTGATGGTGGCGGCCGGGATCCTGGCCAAGAACGCTGTCGAGCGCGGCCTGGTGCGCAAGCCGTGGGTGAAGACGTCGCTCGCACCCGGGTCGAAGGTCGTCATGGCGTACTACGAGAAGGCCGGCCTGATCCCGTACCTGGAGAAGCTCGGCTTCCACCTCGTCGGCTACGGCTGCACGACCTGCATCGGCAACTCCGGCCCGCTGCCGGAGGAGGTCTCCACGGTCGTCAACGACAGCGACCTGGCGGTCGTCTCCGTGCTGTCCGGCAACCGGAACTTCGAGGGCCGGATCAACCCGGACATCAAGATGAACTACCTGGCGTCCCCGCCGCTGGTCGTCGCCTACGCGCTGGCCGGCACGATGGACTGGGACCCGATGACCGAGCCGATCGGCCAGGACTCCGACGGGAACGACGTCATGCTGGCCGACATCTGGCCGGACGCCGCCGAGGTGGCCCGGGTGGTCGAGGCCTCCATCAGCAAGGACATGTTCACCGAGGACTACGCCGACGTGTTCGCAGGAGACGAGCGCTGGCGCTCCCTGCCCACCCCGGAGGGGAACACCTTCGAGTGGGACCCCGAGTCCACCTACGTCCGGAAGCCCCCGTACTTCGAGGGGATGTCGAGAAGCCCGGAGCCCGTCACGGACATCGCCGGCGCCCGGGTGCTCGCGAAGCTCGGCGACTCGGTCACCACGGACCACATCAGCCCCGCTGGCTCGATCAAGCCGGACAGCCCGGCGGGTGTGTACTTGACGGAGCACGGCGTGGAGCGCAGGAACTTCAACTCCTACGGCTCGCGCCGCGGCAACCACGAGGTGATGATCCGCGGCACGTTCGCGAACATCCGGCTGCGCAACGAGCTGCTGGACGGTGTGCAGGGCGGGTTCACCCGCGACTTCACCGCCGGCGGGGAACAGACCACCATCTACGACGCCGCCCAGTCGTACGCGGCGCAGGGCATCCCGCTCGTGGTGCTGGCGGGCAAGGAGTACGGCTCGGGATCCAGCCGAGACTGGGCCGCGAAGGGCACCGCGCTGCTCGGGGTCCGCGCCGTGATCGCCGAGAGCTACGAGCGCATCCACCGTTCGAACCTGATCGGGATGGGTGTGCTGCCGCTGCAGTTCCCGCAGGGGCGCAGCGCCGACTCCCTCGGGTTGGACGGCACGGAGACCTTCGACATCTCCGGCGTCACCGAGCTCAACTCCGGGACGACGCCACGCGCGGTCAAGGTCACGGCCACCAAGGCGTCCGGTGAGAAGACCGAGTTCGACGCGGTCGTGCGCATCGACACGCCCGGTGAGGCGGACTACTACCGCAACGGCGGGATCCTCCAGTACGTCCTGAGGTCGCTGCTCGCGGCGTAGCACTCGCCGACGCCACCGAGGCCCGCCACGGCGTTCCTTGCGCCGCGGAGGGCCTCAGTGGCACAGGGCGGACACCGTGATCCTCCGCAGTGCGCCCCGGCCGAGATTGCGGCCGCTCCCGCCCTCGACAACAGTTGTCGGGTTGCACCCCAACCCAAGGGAGCCGGAGATGACTGCGTGGACCTTCGAGGCCGAGCCGGCAGGCCATACCGGCGCGACCGTCACACTGGTCGAGGGGTCCTCGTTCTGCATCTCCACGGCGTCCGGTGACATCACCGAGGGAGCCGCTCAGGGGCTGTTCGCGCACGACACGCGGATCCTGTCGTGCTGGCAGCTGGAGATCGACGACCAGCGACCGGAGCCGCTGACGGCGCTCAACCGGGAACCGTTCTGGGCGACCTTCCTGTCCAGGGCGCGCCGGCCCGGCAAGTCCGAGAGCACGCTGCTGGTCGAGCGTGACCGGCGGGTGGGTGACGGGATGCGGGAGGACCTCATCCTGCACAACCTCTCCGGCGAGCCGGTCTCCTGCACCATCACGATCGCCGTCGACGCGGACTTCGCGGACCTGTTCGCGGTGAAGGAGGACAGGGTCCGGCACCGGGGCGACCACGAGGCGCATGTCTCGGACGGGCAGCTCAGGTTGGACTACGAGTGGCGCGGTATGCGCCGTGGCCTCTCGGTGCGCGCGCCCGACGCCATCGCCGTCCGCGCCAAGGAGATCGCGTTCGGGGCCCTCGTCCCGGCCCGCGGGCGCTGGCGGACGACGATGCTGCTGCTGCCGGTCGTCGACGGCAAGGAGCTCTCGAGCCAGTTCGGCCTCTGGGGGGAAGTGGACGAGGCCCAGCCGGTGGTGCGCCTGAAGGAGTGGCAGCGCAGCAGCCCCGTGGTGCAGAGCGAGGACGAAACCCTGACCCAGACCATCCAGCAGAGCCGCCAGGACCTCGGGTCCCTGCGGATCTTCGACCCGGACCACCCCGGTACACCGGTGGTGGCGGCCGGCGCACCCTGGTTCATGGCGCTGTTCGGACGGGACTCGTTGCTCAGCTCCTGGATGGCGCTGCCCATCGACCAGTCCCTGGCGCTCGGCACGCTGGCCACGCTCGCTCGGCACCAGGGCACCAAGGAGGACCCGACCACCGAGGAGCAGCCTGGCCGGATCCTCCACGAGGTGCGGTTCGGAGTGGACACCGGCACCGCCCTCGGCGGCAGGTCCATCTACTACGGCACCGCTGACGCCACCCCGTTGTTCGTCGCGCTCCTCGGCGAGCTCCACGAGTGGGGGACGCCCCTGGATGAGCTGAAACCCCTGCTGCCGCACGCCGACCGGGCGCTGGAGTGGGTCGAGGAGTACGGCGACCGCGACGGCGACGGTTTCGTCGAGTACCAGCGGATGACGGACCAGGGACTGGTCAACCAGGGGTGGAAGGACTCCTGGGACGGTGTCAACTTCGCCGACGGGCAGATCGCGAGGTCGCCCATCGCGCTCGCCGAGGTGCAGGCGTACGTCTACGGCGCCTACCGCTCCCGGGCACGCCTCGCCCGCGCATTGGGTGACGACGCCAAGGCGCGTGAGTGCGACCAGAAGGCGGACGAGCTCAAACGCCGCTTCAACGAGGCGTTCTGGATCCCCGACGCCGGCTACTTCGGGATCGCGCTGGACCGGGACTCCGGGCTCGTCGACTCATGTGCGTCCAACATGGGGTACTGCCTCTGGATGGGCATCGTCGACGAGGACAAGGCACCGGCGGTCGCGGAGGCGCTCGGCTCGAGGGCCATGTTCAACGGGTGGGGGATCCGCACGCTCTCCACCGAGATGGGCGCCTACAACCCGATGAGCTACCACAACGGCTCGGTCTGGCCGCACGACAGCGCTCTCGTGGCGTCCGGGTTGATGAGGTACGGGTTCGTCGACCAGGCGCAGCAGATCGCGAAAGGGCTGCTGGACGCCGCCCGGACGTACTCGGGTCGTCTTCCCGAGCTCTTCTGCGGCTTCGACCGCACCGCCTACCCCGAGCCGGTGCCGTACCCCAGCTCCTGCTCCCCGCAGGCGTGGGCGGCGGCCTCACCGCTGCAGCTCATGCGGATGCTGCTGCGGTTCGACCCCGACATCCCGAACGGGCGAGTGTGGCTCGCCCCGCAGTGGCCGAAGCAGTTCGGCCGCCTGCAGGTGACGAACATCCCGCTCGCCGGGACGCGGGTCGCCCTGCACGTCGACGGCGACATCTTCGACGTCGAAGGCCTCCCCGAGGGCGTGGAGCTGATCCGCGAGCCGCGACCTCTCACCGCCGAGGGCCCGTGACCTCGGCAGCGGCGGTGCGCCGGTGACGACAGCCCACGTTCCCGCGGGGTGGCCCGAGCAGGTGCCGCCCCCCGGCGCGCCGGGCTGGCAACAGAGGGCGATGTCGTGGCTGCTGGACCTCTGCCCGGCCGACTACCGCGGCTACCCGGTCCTGGCGCGCCAGCCGCTCCTGCTCGCGTACCTGGCGCGAGAGCACGTCCGCGCCTCGGGCGCGGGGCTGGTCCGGGCACGCGGGTCGCTGCGGGCCGAGCTGGGCGTGGACGTCGCCCCGCACGTCCTCGATGAGGCGCTCGCGGTCATGGACGAGGAGGAGGCGCGTCTGCGTGCCACCTTCCGTGGCGTGGAGCACCTCGAGGCGGCGCTGCGCGGGCACACCTTCGTGCCCCGGCTGTGATTCGCAGGTCCGACACCTAGACTCGGGGCCGTGACGAATTCCGGGACGAACCTGCTGACCCGTGTCCGCAGCCCCCGTGACCTGCGGGGGCTGACTCGTGATCAGCTGACCGCGCTGGCAGGGGAGATCCGGCACTACCTCGTCCAGTCCGTCGCCCGGACCGGAGGTCACCTCGGGCCCAACCTCGGTGTCGTCGAGCTGACCATCGCCCTGCACCGGGTGTTCGAGTCGCCGAGGGACACCATCGTCTTCGACACCGGCCACCAGTCCTACGTCCACAAGCTCCTGACCGGTCGCCAGGACCTGTCGACCCTCCGGACCAAGGGTGGCGTGGCCGGTTACCCGTGCAGGGCCGAGTCGGAGCACGACGTGGTGGAGAACTCCCACGCGTCGGCCTCGCTGTCCTGGGCGGACGGGATCGCCCGGGCGCGTCAACTGCGCGGCGAGAGCGACCGGTACACGGTGGCTGTCATTGGTGACGGCGCTCTCACCGGCGGCATGGCCTGGGAGGCGCTGAACAACATCGCCGCGAGCGACAACCGGAAGCTGGTCATCGTCGTCAACGACAACGAGCGCTCCTACGCCCCGACGATCGGCGGGCTCGCCCACCACCTGTCGACCCTGCGCACCACGCGCGGGTACGAGCGGTTCCTGGAGTGGGGCAAGCAGGCGCTGCGTCGCGGCGGCGCGCCCGGGCGCCTGGCGTTCGACACCCTCCACGGCATGAAGAAGGGGCTGAAGGACATCATCGCCCCGCAGGGGATGTTCGAGGACCTCGGCCTGAAGTACGTCGGACCGGTCGACGGCCACGACGTGGAGGCCGTCGAGCACGCGCTCCAGCGCGCCAAGGCATTCGGCGGGCCGGTGATCGTCCACACCATCACCCGCAAGGGCAACGGGTACCTGCCGGCGATGAACGACGACGCCGACCAGTTCCACGCCGTCGGCGTCATCGACCCGGACACCGGCTGCCCGGTGAGCGCGGGGGGCCCGCAGTGGACGTCGATCTTCGCCGAGGAGATGGTGAAGCTCGCCCGGGAGCGCAGCGACGTGGTCGGGATCACCGCCGCCATGCTGATCCCCGTCGGCCTGCACCGGTTCGCCGAGGAGTACCCGGAGAGGGTCTTCGACGTCGGCATCGCCGAGCAGCACGCCGTGACGAGTGCCGCAGGGATGGCGTTCGCCGGCCTGCACCCGGTCGTCGCCGTGTACGCCACCTTCCTGAACCGGGCGCTCGACCAGGTGCTGATGGACGTCGCCCTGCACAAGGCGGGTGTGACGTTCGTCCTCGACCGCGCCGGGGTGACCGGCCCGGACGGGCCGAGCCACCACGGCATGTGGGACCTCGCGCTCCTGCAGGTGGTCCCCGGCATCCGCATCGCGGCCCCGCGGGACGCGGTCACCCTCGCCGAGGAGCTGCGGGAGGCCGTCGCGGTGGACGACGGGCCGACGGTGGTCCGGTTCGCCAAGGACACTGTCCCCCAGCCGATCCCCGCGCTCGAGCGCATCGGCGACGTGGACGTGCTGCGCCGGACCCCGGGGGCCGACGTCCTGGTCCTGTCCGTCGGCACGCTGGCGAGGACCGCCCTGGAGGTGTCCGACCGGCTGGCCGACCAGGGCGTCCCCTCCACGGTCGTGGACCCCCGCTGGGTCGTCCCGGTAGCCGACGAGCTGGTCGAGCTCGCGAAACGACACCGGTTGGTCGTCACGATCGAGGACGGGCTGCGGGCAGGTGGCGTCGGTGCCCAGCTCGCCCAGCGCCTGCGGGACGCTTCGGTGGCCACACCCGTGCACCAGGTGGGCATCCCCACCGAGTTCATCGAGCACGCGAGCCGGGCGCAGGTGCTCTCCCGGATCGGTCTGACCGGCCAAGACATCGCCCGGGCGGTCGTCGAGCGGATCAGCTCACTCGACGAGAACACACTGCTGCCGCACTGACTGTGTGGCGATCCCACATGGGTCCTCCTGCGCGGGTTCCGTAACGTTCCGGCCCAACAGCGGTTCGGAACGAGGAGGACCCATGCGACTACCTATCCGATGGGCCGGCAGGCACAGGCGAGCGATTCGATTGTTTGGTGTTTCCGGTGTTTCGGGTGCGACGACCCTGCTGAAGCGTGCGGTCGTCGTCACCCTGGCCGTGGCCCTGGCGGCCTGCGGCGCACCCGGCTCCCCCGGCAGCAGCGACTCCGGTGGCGATGCCACCAGCGCGGCCGACAGCTCGGAGCCGTTCAAGGTCGGCATCGTGTACTCCAAGACCGGTCCGCTGGCGACCTACGGCGAGCAGTACCGGAAGGGTTTCGACGCCGGTCTCACCTTCGCCACGGACGGCAGCGGCGAGGTGAACGGCCGCCCCGTCGAGGTGACCGAGGTCGACGACGCGGGTGACCCGGCCAAGGCCGTCTCCGCGGCGACCGACCTGATCGGCCAGGGCTACAAGGTGATCGCAGGCTCCACCGCCTCCGGAGTGGCCTTGCAGGTGGCGCCGCTGGCGGAGGAGAACAAGGTGCTGTTCATCTCGGGCCCCGCCGCCGTGGACGCGATCACCGGTGCCAACCGGTACACGTTCCGCTCCGGGCGCCAGACCTACCAGGACATCCTCACCGCCGCGTCCTTCATCGGCGACGCCAAGGGCAAGACCGTCATGGTCTTCGCCCAGGACAGCGCCTTCGGGCAGGCCAACGCCGCAGCGGTCAAGGGGGTGCTGGGCGCACAGGGGGCCACGGTGAAGGAGCTCCTGGTCCCGGCCGCCGCGACCGACCTGACCCCGTTCGCGCGCCAGGCGGCCGACGCCAAGCCCGACCTGCTCTTCGTCGCCTGGGCCGGCGCCAACGCCACCCAGATGTGGCAGTCGCTGGAGCAGCAGGGCGCCTTCGAGGCCAGCACGGTCGTGACCGGTCTCGACATCAAACCGACCCACGCCGTCTTCGGCCCCGCCGCCGACAAGATCCAGTTCCTGTCGCACTTCTTCGAGGGCGCGGCGGACAACGAGGCCTACCAGGCGCTGGACAAGGGGATGAAGGACGCCGGCGGCGAGGTGGACCTGTTCACCAACGACGGCTTCGTGGCGGCGCAGATGATCGTGCGGGCCCTCGCCGAGGGCGGTGACGACGTCGAGAAGATGGTCGACGCCCTGGAGGGTTACCAGTTCGAAGGGCCCAAGGGGTCGATGACGGTGCGCGCCGAGGACCACGCCCTGATCCAGCCGATGTTCACCGCCCGCCTGGTCAAGAAGGGCGACACGTACGTCCCCGAGCTCGTGGACACCCTCGAGCCGGACGCGGTCGCACCCCCCACGCAGTGACGACGCCGACGCTGACGGCCGCAGGGGCGGGGGCCGGCGCCCCTGCGGCTCGGCTCGCCGCCCGGCAGGTCGGGTGGACGATCGGGGGCGCCCAGATCCTGGACGACGTCACGCTCGACGTGCGGGACGGCGAGCTGCTCGCACTCATCGGCCCCAACGGCGCCGGCAAGTCCACCCTGCTGAACATGTTCAGCGGCGTCAGGCGGCCCACGACCGGGACCATCGAGCTGGACGGCGAGGACGTCACCAGGGTCTCCGCCGCGGGCCGGGCCCGGCGCGGCCTCGGCCGGACCTTCCAGACCTCCAGCCTGTTCGACGGGGTGACGTCGCTGGAGAACGTGCGGCTCGCCGTCCAGAGCCGGAAACCGGGTGCGCTCAGCCCGTTCCGCCGTGCGGAGGCCGCCGAGGACGTCGCCGAGAGCCGTGAGCTGCTGGAGCAGGTCGGGATGGGCCGACGGGCCGGGCACCCGGCCGGGGCGCTGTCGCACGGCGACCGGCGAAAGCTCGAGGTGGCCGTCGCGCTGGCGCGCCGGCCGCGGGTCCTGCTGCTCGACGAGCCGATGGCCGGGGTGTCCGTCGAGGACGTCCCCGCGCTCGTGGACCTGATCGGTGGCCTGAGACAGCGCGGCGTGAGCGTGTGCATGGTGGAGCACCACATGGACGTCGTGCTCGGCCTCGCCGACCGCGTCGCCGTCCTGCACCACGGCTCGTTGCTGGCCGTCGGCACTCCCGCCGAGGTCACGGCGCACGCCGAGGTCCAGCGGGCGTACCTGGGGGAGGCGCCGTGACCGGAGCACCGCGGCCCGCCACGAGCCGCGCACCTGGCGAGCCGCTGCTGACCGTGCGTGACCTGCACGTCCACCTCGGCCGCTCGCACGTCCTGCAGGGTGTGGACCTGGACGTCGAGAAGGGCGCGGTGACAGGGCTTCTCGGCCGCAACGGGGTGGGCAAGACCACGACGCTGAAGGCACTGCTCGGCCTGGTCCCCAGGACCGGGACGATCCGGCTGCAGGGCGTCGACGGCTCGATCGAGAAGCGCCCGACGCCCTGGGTCGTTCGGCAGGGCGTCGGTTACGTGCCGGAGGACCGGGAGGTCTTCGCGGGGCTGACGGTCGAGGAGAACCTGCGCCTGGCCGAGCCGATGGCCCGGGCCACGGGCGTCGAGCCGGACTACGACCAGGTGCACCAGCTGTTCGGTGAGCTGTACGAGCGGCGCAAGCAGAAGGCGGGCACGCTGTCCGGCGGGCAGCAGCAGATGGTCGCCCTGGCCAGGGTGCTGCTGGGGCGGCCGCGGCTGCTGCTGGTGGACGAGCCGACCAAGGGTCTGTCGCCCCGTCTGGTCACGGAGGTCGCCCAGGTGCTGGAGCGCGTCGCGGAGCGGACGACGGTGCTGCTCGTGGAGCAGAACCTGTCCGTGGTGCGCCATCTCGTCCAGCGGGTCGTCGTCCTGGACGCCGGTCGCGTGGTGCACCGGGGCGAGGCTGCTGAGCTGCTCGCGGACGCGGACCGGACCCGTGAGCTGCTGGGCGTCGGTGCCCGCCGCGACGCGAAGGCCGACGCGGGAACGGCACGACCGGAGGTGACCTCGTGAGCACCCTGCTGCTCCTGCTGGCGACGGGCCTCGGCCTGGGCGCCCTGTACTTCCTCGTCGCGTCAGGGCTGAGCCTGATCTACGGACTGATGGGCGTGCTCAACTTCGCGCACGGGGCCTTCCTGTCCGCCGGCGCCTACGGCACGTGGTGGGCGAGTCAGCATCTGCCGGGCGCAGGCCCGGACGGCGCGGGCTTCTGGCTCGCGGTGACGTTCGGCGTTGCGGTCGGGGCGGTCCTGGCCGCTCTGGTGGAGCTGCTGCTGATCCGGCCGCTGTACCGGCGGCACATCGAGCAGGTGCTCGTCACCGTGGGTCTGAGTCTCGCCGCAGTGGCTCTGCTGCAAGGCATCTGGGGCTCGGACCCGATCCCGTTCCCACGGCCGTCCTGGACGGCCGGAACGGTGCGCGTGGCCGGTGCCGCCATCCCCGCCGACCGGTTCCTCCTGATCGCGGCGGCGCTGGCGGTGCTCGGCGGTCTGCTCGCGCTGCTGCGGTACACCCGTGTCGGCCTGGTGATCCGCGCCGGCGTCGAGAACCGCAGCATGGTCGAGGCGCTCGGCATCGACGTGCGGCGCACCTTCACCCTGGTGTTCGCGGTCGGCGGTGCTGCGGCTGCCCTCGCCGGCGCCCTAGGCTCGGTGTACCTCGGCAGCGTCACACCGCAGCAGGGCACCTCGCTGCTGATCTTCGCGTTCATCGTCGTGGTGATCGGCGGGCTCGGCTCGGTCACCGGATCGGCAGCGGCCGCAGTGGTCGTCGGGCTCGTGCAGCAGCTGGCCAACTACTACGCAGCATCGGGCGTCGGCGACCTGTCGGTGGTGCTGCTGCTGGCGTTCGTCCTGCTGGCACGCCCGCAGGGACTGTCGGGGAGGACGGCGTGAGCACTCCGCAAGACCTGACCGAGCGGTTCGCGAACCGCGTGAGGGGCCGCGGCAGCGCCGGGGACGGTACGGGCGGCGAGCCGGGCACCGGGGGCGGGGTGTCGACGTCCGGGTCACGGGCGTCGTGGCGCCGCCGGCTGGGCTGGGTCGTGCCTGTCGTCGTCCTGCTGGTGCTGGCCTGGCTGCCGTACGTGAACGTGTCCGTCCCGGGGCTGTTCTCCGGAGTGTCCAACAGTCCCGGCACGATGCAGCTGCTGGCCCTGTCCCTGACGTTCGGCGGCATCGCCCTGTCGTACGACGTCCTGTTCGGACGCACCGGGCTGCTCAGCTTCGGGCACGCGCTCTTCGTGGCCGCCGGCTCGTACACGACCGCGCTCGCGCTGGGGCAGCTGCGCGTGGGCTTGCCCGTGGCCGTGCTGCTGGCGGTGGCGGTCGGCGTCGTGCTGCCCCTCGTGGTCGGCGCGGTCGCGCTGCGGGTGAGCGGGATCGCCTTCGCCATGGTGACGTTGGCGTTCGCGCAGGCGGGCTCGATCCTGGTGCTGCGCAACCCGGGTGGGGCCACCGGCGGTGAGGAGGGCCTGCCGCTGCTGCGCGAGCGCGTCCCGGACCTGCTCACCGGCGTGGTGAACGCGCCCTACCGGTACTGGCTGGCGCTCGCGTACCTGGCGCTGTGCTGGGTGGTCGTAGCGTGGCTCGTGCGCTCCCGCGCGGGGCACGCCTGGGCGGCGGTGCGTGAGAACGCCGAACGCCTTGCGGTGCTGGGCGTCTCGACGTACCGGGCGAAGCTGCTGGCGTTCGTCGTCGGCAGCCTGCTCGGCACCCTCGGGGGAGTGGTGCACCTGCTCGTCGTCGGCGGCGCCACACCCTTCGTGACCACGACGGAGTTCACGCTCGCGCTGCTGGTGATGGTGGTGCTCGGCGGCGCCGGCAGCCGGTGGGGCGCGGTGATCGGCGGCGTCCTCTACACCTACCTGGACAACCGGCTGCTGCAGCTCGCGTCCTCCGACGTCGTTGCGGGTCTGCCGCCGGTGCTGCGGGTGCCGGCGTCCGAGCCGTTGTTCGTGCTGGGAACGCTGTTCGTGCTGGTGGTGTTCTTCGCGCCCGGTGGCCTCGCCGGGCGGGTGGCGCGGCGTGGCCGTGGTCGCCGCACTGCGCCGGCCGTCGAGGGAGAGGATGAGACGTGACCGAATCGCCCCTGGTGCTGCACGACCTGACCCCGTCGTCCGGGGACGACGCGCCGCTCGTCCTCGCGCTGCACGGGATCACCGCGAACGGTCTCGCCTGGCGCGCGATCGGCCAGAGGCTGGACGGCGAGGTGCGGCTCGTTGCTCCCGACCTGCGGGGGCGTGCCTGCAGCCGCGACGTCGGGCTGGAGGCGGGTGCGCGCAGCGGCGCTGCGGCGGGGGACGAGGCGGGCCTCGCCGCCCACGCCCGTGACGTCGTCGGCGTGCTGGACGCCCTCGGCGCGCAGGGCGCACTGCTGGTCGGGCACTCCATGGGCGCGTTCGTCGCGGCGCTGACCGCGGCGCGCTACCCGCAGCGGGTGTCCGCGCTCGTACTCGTCGACGGCGGAGTCGGTTTCCCCGCGCCCGACGACACCGACATCGACGCTGCGCTGCAAGCCGTGATCGGGCCGGCGATGCAGCGGCTGACGATGACGTTCGGCAGCGAGCAGGAGTACCTCGACTTCTGGTCCGCCCACCCGGCGCTCGGGCCGCTCCTTGCGGGGGATGCGGGGGGATTCCCGCCCGGAGCACGGGACGTGCTGGTCCACTACCTGGTGCATGACCTGGTCGACGGCGAGGACGGGCGGCTTCGCTCGTCCTGCCGCCTTGACGCGATACGGGCCGACGGCCGGGACGTGCTTGCCGATCCCGAGACCCTGTCCGCGGTGCGCACGACCAGCGTGCCGACGACGTTCCTCTGGGCGCCGCGCGGGCTGCTGGACGAGCCCCAGGGTCTGTACGACGAGAGCCGGCTCGCCGCAGCCGACCTTCCGGATCGCGTCCGCGTGCAGAAGGTCGACGGCACGAACCACTACACGGTCATCTGGAACGAGCCGGGTGTCGACGCGGTTACCTCGGCGATCCTGGCGGCGACCATGCAGTTGCGCACTTGACTGCCGCCGGCCACCTGCCCTACCTGGACGCGGGCGCGGTCCGCTCCCTGTCGATGACCGACGCGGTGGACGCGTTGGAACGAGCGCTGCTCGAGGGGGTGGACGCATCCGCTGACCCGCCGAGAACCGTTGTGAGCGGCGACGGCGGGCAGCTGCTCGTGATGCCGTCGTCGGCCGGGGGACGGTTCTCGGTCAAGGTCGTCTCAGTGGCCCCCGCCCCCGAGGGCGACGCACGTGGGCCGACATTGCCGCGGATCCAGGGACTCGTGGTCATCTTCGACCCGACCACGCTGGCGCCGGCCGCCCTCGTCCACGGTGCTGCGCTGACATCGGTTCGGACGCCGGCGGTTTCGGCCCTCGCGGTGCGCCACCTCGCGCGACCCGATGCGCGTCGGCTGGTGGTGTTCGGCAGCGGCCCACAGGCCGAAGGGCACGTCGCGGCCATGAGCGCGGTGCGGCGGATCGAGGACGTGGTGGTCGTCGGCAGGCACCACGGCCGGGCGGCGGCTCTGGCTGCCCGGGTGGCGCAGTCCGGTCTGCGGTGCCGCGTCGGTGCAGCCGCGGATGTCGCGGACGCCGACCTGGTGGTCTGCGCCACCACCGCCAGCCAGCCGCTCTTCGACGGCCGCCTGGTCGGGGACGGCACCTGCGTCGTGGCGGTCGGCTCGCACCAGCCGGATGTGCGCGAGGTGGACGGCGGTCTCGTGCGCCGCTCCCGCATCGTCGTGGAGGAGCGCGGCACCGCCCTGCGGGAGGCCGGCGACCTGGTCCTGGCCGGCGTGACCGCGGACGACGTCACGCCACTGGGTGACGTCGTCCGGCGTTCGCGGGCGTCGGGGAGTGACTGGGAAGCGGATCGGCCGACACTGGTGAAGACCGTGGGTATGGCCTGGGAGGACGCCGTCGTGGCGGCGAAGGCCGTCGCCAACCTCGCCTGAATGTCCCCGCGCCACACTTCCGCCGTTCCTTCTGTGTGACGCACGCCCGTGTGACCTGAGTCTCGCCGGTTCTAGCGTGTGGGCAGTCCTGAGAGCCGACCGAGGGAGCCGCATGGCCGAACACCGACCGGGGGGTGCAACAGCCGAGCCGAATGGTGCGCTGCTCACCACTCGGGGACTGACCAAGGTCTTCCGTGGCTTCACCGCCGTGTCAGGCGTGGATCTGGACGTCGCCGAAGGCAGCATCCACGCGCTCGTGGGACCCAACGGCGCCGGGAAGACGACGCTCTTCAACCTGCTCACCGGCTTCCTGGCCCCGACGTCCGGCACGGTAGGGCTGGCGGGCAAGGACATCACCGGCCTGCCGCCCGAACGCATCGCGCACCTCGGCGTTGCGCGGTCGTTCCAGATCACCAGCCTCTTCGACCAGCTCACGCCTGTCGAGCACCTCCAGCTGGCTCTGCAGGGTAGAACCAGTCAGGGCCTGAAGTTCTGGCGGTCCGACAAGCTCATGGCCGCCTTCGGCGACCGTGCGCAGGAGCTGCTCGAGCAGGTGGGACTGGCCGAGCACGCTGATGAACCGGCCGGGTTGCTCAGCTACGGGCGCAAGCGCGCCCTGGAGCTTGCGCTGGCACTCGCCCTGGACCCTCGGTTGCTGCTGCTGGACGAGCCGACCGCCGGGATGGGGATCGAGGACGTGCAGCGCACCATCGACCTGGTCCGCAAGGTCTCCGCCGGCCGGACGGTCGTGTTCGTCGACCACAACATGCACGTGGTGGGTAGCCTCGCCGACCGCGTCACCGTGCTCCAGAGCGGCCGTGTGCTGGCCGAGGGCAGCTACGACGAGGTGCGGAGCGACGAGCGAGTCGTGACCGCCTACCTGGGGGAGCCTGCTGGTGGCTGAGAACCTCACGGAGAACGTGCCGCAACCGGCGGTGACCACGACCGGTCTTGTGGTCGAAGGCCTTTCAGCCTGGTACGGCGAGGCCCAGGCCTTGCGCGACGTGTCCCTGCGCGTTGCCGAGGGCGAGGTGGTGACCCTCGTCGGCCGGAACGGTGCGGGCAAGACCACCCTGCTCCGGTCGGTCATGGGCTTGCACGAGCACGTCTCGGGCGTGGTCCGTTTGGACGGGCAGGACCTGAGCCGGCTTCCCTCGCACCGTCGGGCTCGAGCCGGCCTCGGCTGGGTCCAGGACGATCGGGGCGTCTACTCGAGTCTGTCGGTGGAGGAGAACCTCCTCCTGCCACCCGTCACCGATGCCGCCCGCGCCTGGTCGCTGGAGCGGATCTACGAGTCCTTCGCAGTGCTGGCGGACCGGCGGGCAGCGGCGGGCACGACGCTCTCCGGCGGGGAGCAGCAGATGCTGGCGATCGCACGAGTCCTGCGGACGGGAGCGCGGGTGCTGCTGCTGGACGAGCCGACCGAGGGTCTTGCTCCCGTCATCGTGCAACGGATCAGGGACATCATCCGCAGCGTCTCCGCTGACGGGGTCGCGGTGCTGCTCGTCGAGCAGAACGTGGCGTTCGCGGCGACCGTCGCCAGCCGTCACTACCTGCTGGCCCAGGGGCGAGTGGTCGAGCATCTGGACTCCGAGGAGTTCGGACGGCGGCGCGGCGAGCTGCTCGAGTACCTCGGCATGTAGCCCTCTCTTGCAGGACAACAGAACTCACCCACTGAGCCGGAACGGCTCGATGAGAACAGGAGAAGCACATGCGCCAGAAGACAACGGCCGGCCTGGCCGCCCTACTGTCGTCCTCACTGCTGGTTGCGGCGTGCGGGCAAGGTGGGCCCACGGCCGGGGGTGACAGCGAGCTCAGCGACGGCAAGGTCGTGCTGGGGGTCCTCAACGACCAGTCCGGGGTGTACAAGGACCTGTCCGGGCCGAACAGCGTCGAGGCGGTGAAGATGGCGGTCGCCGACTACCAGGAGAAGTACGGCGACGACGCGGTCGCCAAGGAGATCGAGGTCATCACCTCCGATCACCAGAACAAGCCGGAGATCGCCAACTCCGAGGCCCAGGAGATGTACGACCGGAAGAACGCCGACGCCATCTTCGACGTACCGACGTCCTCGGCGGCACTGGCGGTGGCCTC
>JASBSH010000390.1 GCA_030149025.1 Actinomycetales bacterium
CGAGAGGTGGCCGACACTTTCGCCGGAGACCCGCGCGTCGACGTCGCTGGGCTGGCCCCGGAGCAGATCGACGCCGGCCCGCAGGAGGCGGCGAACCCTCGCCTCGCGACCCCGGAGCGCATGCCGTGGCCGTACGACCCGCTCGGTGCCCGGCGTCCCACGGTTGAGGCCGCGGCCGCGGCTGTTCTCAACGCGATCCGCGAGCAGACCGGCCGGACCGACGAGGACCCGGACGACGACACGCAGCAACGCCGGGACGGTCACCCGAGCGGGTGGTCGGCGGAGGTCGACCGCCTGCTGGCGGAGCAGGCGGCTGCCGCCAACCCGAAACGGGAGGTGGAGCTGCCAGTGCACCTGTCCGCCTCGCGAGTCGTGCAGCTGGCCGCGGACCCCGGCGCCCTCGCCGAGCAGATCCGTCGGCCCATGCCGACCGAGCCGCGGCCGCAGAGCAGGCGCGGCACGGCTTTTCACGCCTGGCTCGAGGAGCGCTTCCGCGCCGAGACTCTCGTGGACATGTGGGACCTGCCCGGTGCATCGGACGAGGACGCCGCGCCGGACGAGGAGCTGCCCCGGCTCAAGGAGACGTTCCTCGCCTCGGAGTGGGCCAGCCGCACACCCGAGGCTGTCGAGGTGGACGTGGAGACGCCGGTCGCGGGTGTCGTGCTCAGAGGGCGAATCGACGCGGTGTTCCGGCGGCCGGACGGTGGCTACGACGTGGTCGACTGGAAGACGGGCCGACCACCAACCGGGGACCGGCTGCGTGCCGCGGCCATGCAGCTCGCCGTGTACCGGCTCGCCTGGGCGAGGCTTCACGGTCTGCCGATCGAGCAGGTAGGCGCAGCGTTCTTCTACGCCTCAACCGGTGAGACGGTGCGACCGGCCGACGACCTCGATGAGTCGGCTCTGGTCGCACTGATCACCGGGATCGGCTGATCCGCCCCCTACTCGGTGTGTCCCTGTTGGCGGCTGCTGGCGAGCACATGCGTTCACCGGATCTGCTTGATATGCGCGAGTATCACGGGGGCAGAAATATCGACAATCCGCTATCGTATGAGCATGGCTCCGACAGCGCCTGAGGCGAAGGACCTGATCCGCGAAGCACGTCGACGCGCGCGGTTGTCGCAGGTCGGGCTCGCTGAGCGTGCTGGTGTGACACAGAGCGTGGTCAGTGCCTACGAGTCCGGTCGGCGGCAACCCTCCCTGCCAATGCTGCGGCGCCTGGTGGCCGCCAGCGGTCTGCGCCTGGACCTGCGGATCGCTCGCCCGCCGACCCGGTTGCATCGCCTTTCGGGTCCGCTCGGCCGCCGGGTACGAGCGCACCGGGCCGAGATCATGCGCGTCGCCGCCGCCCACGGAGCCAGTAATGTGCGTGTATTCGGCAGCGTGGCGCGCGGCGAGGAGAACGCCGACAGCGACGTCGACCTGCTGGTTGATCTGGCACCGGGCACCGGTCTGCTCGAGCTCGGCCGCCTCGAACGCGACCTACGCACCCTCTTGGCCGCGGACGTCGACCTGGTGCCGGCCGCCGACCTCAAGGAAGGCGTCGCCGCCGACGCGCTCGCCGAGGCAGTGTCGCTGTGAGCCGGCGCGAACAGCAGTGCCTGGACGACATCGGCGCCGCCCTGCAGGCGATCACCTCCCACGTTCGCCGAGGCGGACTCGATGACGGACTGGTTTTCGATGCGGTCCGCGTCCGTCTCATCGAAATCGGGGAAGCAGTCAAGGATCTCCCGGCCGCGCTGCTCGAGACAGAGCCCACGATCCCATGGTCCGAGATCGCCGGCATGCGAGACCGGCTGGCCCATCGCTACTTCGACACTTCGCATGGCATCGTTGCCGCGACCGTCAACCACGACCTGCCCGAACTGCGCGCAGCCATCGACCGACTCACCGCCCGCCTGGACGCCGACTGACCGAGCCCAACCGCTGAGGACGTCACCGACGCGCCCCGAAACTGCCGCACTGAGCACAGAACTGCAGCTGCAGGGACGAACGAGAACCTCCGGTCTGGCCTACGCCGAGCGCTCGACCGTCGTGGCTGAGGAACGCCGCCTCGCTTACGTGGCAGCAACGCGGGCCCGCCGGATCCTGCTGCTCTCCGGCGCCTGGTGGGGTGACGGGAAGGGCGAGCGCAAGCCGTCGCGCTATCTGCGGCGAACCCTCGCCTCGCGACCCCGGAGCGCATGCCGTGGCCGTACGACCCGCTCGGTTCCCGGCGCCGGACCGTGGAGGCCGCGGCCGCCGCGGTGGTCGCGGCGATCAATGAGGACGACGACACCCAGCAACGCGGGGACGGTCACCCGAGCGGGTGGTCGGCGGAGGTCGACCGCCTGCTGGCGGAGCAGGCGGCTGCCGCCAACCCGAAACGGGAGGTGGAGCTGCCCGTGCACCTGTCCGCCTCTCGGCTCGTGCAGCTCGCCGCGGACCCCGTCGCACTCGCCGAGCAGATCCGCCGGCCCATGCCCGGCGAACCCAGGCCGCAGAGCAGGCGCGGCACCGCCTTTCACGCCTGGCTGGAGGAGCGCTTCCGCGCCGAGACGCTCGTGGACATGTGGGACCTGCCCGGCGCCTCGGACGAGGACGCGGCACCGGACGAGGAGCTGCCACGGCTCAAGGAGACCTTCCTCGCCTCGGTGTGGGCGAACCGCACACCCGAGGCCGTCGAGGTGGACGTGGAGACGCCGGTGGCGGGTGTCGTCCTCCGCGGCCGCATCGACGCCGTCTTCCGGAGACCCGATGGTGGCTACGACGTTGTCGACTGGAAGACCGGTCGCCCACCGACCGGTGACCGCCTGCGGGCCGCGGCGATGCAACTCGCGGTGTACCGGCTCGCATGGGCCAGGTTGCACGGCCTGCCGATCGAGCAGGTAGGCGCAGCGTTCTTCTATGCGTCCACCGGCCAGACCGTCCGGCCGGCCGACGATCTCGATGAGTCGGCGCTGGTGGCACTGATCACCGGGATCGGCTGATCCGCCCCCTACTCGGTGTGTCCCTGTTGGCGGCTGCTGGCGAGCACACGCGTTTAGTTGTCGGTTCCCCAACCGAGCACACGCTCTTGCTTGATGAGCGATCACAGCAAACTCTGGAGCAGACACGCGAAACCGGCGCCGTCCGAGGATGCTTCGTAACGTCGCGCTCACCGGCAGCGATAGGGCGCCAGCGGTGTCCGTCGCGCAAGCCGCGCGTGGCGGAAGGCCGAAGTGTTCATGGGGTGCGGAGGACGCGGACGGGGTCTCGGGTTGCCGCGTAGAGGGCTGGTGGGACGGCTGCTGCGGTCGCCGCGAGCAGTGACAGGGTCAGGGTGCCGGCGGTGAACTGCCAGGGCGGCGCCGCGTCGAGGCGGTGGGCGATGCCCAGACCGCCGGCTAGGCCGAGCGCGGCGCCGAGGACGGCGGCGGTCAGGGTGCGCAGCACGACCAAGATGACGATGGTGGTTCGGGTGGCGCCCAGGGCGCGGCGTCGGCCGAGGTCGGCTCGGCGGACCAGGACGTCGGCGAGGGTGACGATGGCCACCAGGAGTGCGCCGCCCCCGAGGACGGCGAGTAGCAGGGTGCGCCCGAAGGTGGCCAGGTCGCCGGTGACGGTCTCCTGCAGCTGGGCCAGGGACACCGGGGAGGTGACGGCCAGGGCGTTGGGCTGGGGTGGGTCGATCAGCCGCAGCACCTGGGCCTGGGTGGCCTGGGCGGCGCCGGCGGTGGTCAGCACCACGTGCAAGGTGTCCAACGCCCGCCCGGTTGGGGCGGCGTACAGGATCCCGGTGTCGTAGTCGGTGAACGGTTCCCGGGCTTCGAAGGTGCCGACGATGGACCAGTCGTCGATGACTGCGGTCGAGGCTTGGGCAACCCAGCCGACCGGGTCCTGGAGGCCGAGTTGTCGCATCGCGGCGGTGCTGACGATGGCCTCACCCGCTTGTGGCCAGCGCCCGCCGGTGAGCCGGGCGACCGAGTCCAGGTCGCCGTAGACGCCCCACGCTGGGACGGGGGTGCCGCCTGGGCCGATGACACCGTTGACGACATCGACGGGCACGAGGGTCCCGATCGCCCGCTCGGTGGTGGACAGCCCGGCGGACTGG
>JASBSH010000404.1 GCA_030149025.1 Actinomycetales bacterium
ACCTGGCAGGGTGAGGGGCACACGGCCTACACGCGTGGGTCGACGTGCATCGACGGCGCTGTGGACGAGTTCTTCATCGACGGAGTCCTGCCTGGGGAGGGCGCGACCTGCCCTGCTCCCTGACCAACCTCCGCGTGATCATGAAATCCCGGTTCAAAGGGAAGGCGCGGTCGACGCCCACCGGCATGCACCGTACCGTCGCACCATGGTCGACACGGTGATCGTCATGGGGGTCTCGGGAGCCGGCAAGACGACGGTCGCGGAGGACCTGGCGCGGGTGATGGGCTGGCCGATGGCGGAGGGAGACGACTTCCACCCGCCGGCGAACGTGGCGAAGATGCATGAAGGTCAGCCGTTGAACGATGAGGACCGCTGGCCATGGCTTCGTTCCATCGCCGACTGGATCGGTCAGCGGGAGGCGGAGGGGCAGAGCAGCGTGGTCACCTGCTCGGCGCTCAAGCGCAGCTACCGGGACGTCCTGCGAGACGGGCATCCTTCGGTGCGCTTCTGTCACCTGATAACGGGAATCGGCCTGATCCGCGGGCGGATGGAGCACCGGAAGGGCCACTACATGCCGCCTTCGCTGCTGGAGAGCCAGGTTGCGACGCTGGAGCCTCTGGAGCCGGACGAGAACGGTGTCGTCGTCGACGTCTCCGGCACGGAGCAGGAGGTTCTGCAGGCGGTGTTGAAGGCGCTGGGGCTGACGCCGGTGGGGTCCTGACGCTGCGTCTGGGCGGAGGCTGAGCCGGAATAGGAGCCCGCTGCTCGGTCTTGCTATCCTCGGTCACCGTGCCGGGCGCGCCCGGCGCTGCCGCCTTAGCTCAGTTGGCCAGAGCGATTCACTCGTAATGAATAGGTCGTGGGTTCGATTCCCACAGGCGGCTCAGTACTGGGCACCACTGGTTCACGCACTTCTGCCTCACCCCGACCAGCGGTACCCGTTCTCCGGCCGGCCGGTACTGCCGTACCGCGGGCGGACGACCGCCAACCCCACACGTTCGAGATGTTCGAGGTAGCGGCGTGCGCTGACCCGGGCCATGCCGCAACGCTCGGCGACCTCACCCGCCGACAGGTCGCCCTCGCCGCTGCTGCGCAGGGTCGACGCGACCAGCTCCAGGGTGCGCGCCGAGAGTCCCTTCGGCAGGCTACTCGCCGCCATGGCGCGTTGCCGGACCCGCAGGAGACGGTCGACGTCGCTCTGCTCCAGCCCCGACCCTGCCGCGGCGCGTTGACGCAGCATTTCGGCGTGATGGGCGGCGTAGGCCTCCAAGCGTTCTCGGAAGCTCCCCAGGGAGAACGGCTTCACCAGGTATGACACCACTCCGCCGGCCATGGCGTCGCGGACCGTCTCGAGCTCCCGCGCGGCGGTGATCGCGATGACGTCGACGTGCGGGCCAGGCTCGGCGCGCAGCCTGCGAAGCACCTCGATGCCCGACATATCGGGCAGGTAGATGTCCAGCAACATGAGATCCGGCTGCAGGGCGGCGCGAGCGGTCAGGGCGTCGTCACCGCGGTGAGCCTCCCCGACGACTTCGAAACCGGGCAGCGACTTCACGTACTCGCGGTGGATCGCCGCCACCGTGAAGTCGTCGTCGACCACCAGCACCCGCACCGTGGAATGGCCCGGCACGTTCACGGTGCCCGCACGCTCTCGCCGGCAGGGGCCCGGTCGTCTGCCGTACCGAGCACGACCTCCAGGCGCGCTCCACCCAGTGGTGACCTGCTGATCTGGGCGTGCCCGTCGCGGCGGTGGGCGATGCGTGCCACGAGCGCGAGGCCGATGCCGCGGCCGTGCGGCCCGCCGTCCTCTCGCTTCGCCGTCACGCCGACATCGAACACCTTGCTGCGGTCAGCGACCGGGATCCCGGGCCCGTCGTCGTCCACCCGGACAACGACAGGTAGGCCGGGCGTCGATCTGACGTGGACGACCACCTGGCCACCGTGCCCGACGGCGTCGACGGCGTTGTCGACAAGGTTGCCCATCACGGTGAGCAGGTCGTCCCCTCCGTCCGTGACCTCGCTGCTGGCGTCGAGCGTGATGGTGACCCCCCGCTCCCGCGCCACGGCGGCCTTCGCCAGAAGCAGTGCCGCCAGGGTGGGGTCGTGCACGAGCGACAGTGACCCGCCACTGAGCACCCGGCCGCCGCCGCCGATCCGCTCGATGAAGGCCACGGCGTCGTCCGGGCGGCCCAGCTCGACGAGGCCCTGGATGACATGGAGGTGGTTGCTGAACTCGTGCGCCTGCGCCCGTAGCGTGTCCGTGAGGCTGCGCTGGCTGTCCAGCTCCCGGATGGCCCCGAACAACTCGGTCCGGTCCCGCAGCGTGATCACCTCGGCCACGCGGCGGCCGTTCACCTCGGCAGCGGTGCGGTTCGCCAGCAGCAGCCGCTCGCCGGACAGCACGAGCTCGTCCTCGACCCGTCGGTTCTCGGTGACCAGCGCCAGCAACCC
>JASBSH010000420.1 GCA_030149025.1 Actinomycetales bacterium
GTCCCCGCTGACCGTCGTCCGGTGGGGGTCGTCGCCGTCGGCTACGCGGCACCCGACCGGCGCTCCCCCAGCCTGCGGCGTGGGCGCCGTCCGGTCGAGGAGGTCGCGCACCGCGGCCGGTTCGGCACCCCCTACCGCAACGTCAGCGCAGGTGCCGCCTCGAGCCCGCGCACGCGCTGACGCAAGGGCGGCCGGGGCAGCCCCTCAGAGCCGCAGCGCCGCCGGCCGGTGGGTGTGGCCCTCGATGTCCTGGGCCGCCATGTCCAGCAGCTGGTGCGCCAGGTCCGACAGCGCTCGTGCCACCGCGAGCTCGTCACCGATGCGGTGGTCCTCCTCGTCCAGCGGGTGCCGCCTCGCCACCCCCTCGCCGTGCACCTCGTGCTTGGCGGCCGGCTCCAGCACGGCGTTCGCGCGCGTCGTGCCCTCCACCTCGGTCAGCGTCACCTGCACCGTCCAGCTGCTCGTGCCGGGGCCGGCTCCACCGCTCATCCCCGCACCCGCGTCGGTTCCTGTTCCAGGACCTGTACTCATGGCGCACCTCCCTGAAGGAGCCCACCGACTCGCTCACCACCGCTCACCAGTGTGCGCCGGACCGCCGCTTCCCGGTATCCCCCGCGTGCCGCCGTCCAGCGCCGGACCCGGGTTGAGACAATCGCGCCCATGGCCCGCCGCTCCAACGCCGCCCCGCCCCCGCCGGAGGAGGTCGCCGAACGCATCGTCGACATCGACGTCTCCTCGGAGATGCAGGGCTCCTTCCTCGAGTACGCGTACTCGGTCATCTACTCCCGGGCCCTGCCCGACGCACGCGACGGCCTCAAGCCGGTGCAGCGGCGGATCCTCTACTCGATGGCCGATATGGGGCTTCGCCCCGACCGCGGTCACGTGAAGAGCGCGCGCGTCGTCGGTGAGGTGATGGGCAAGCTGCACCCGCACGGCGACGCGGCGATCTACGACGCGCTGGTCCGGATGGCGCAACCGTTCTCGTTGCGGCTGCCGCTCGTCGACGGGCACGGCAACTTCGGGTCGCTGGACGCCGGCCCCGCAGCTCCGCGGTACACCGAGTGCCGGCTGGCGCCGGCCGCGCTGCTGATGACCGCGTCGCTGGACGAGGACGTCGTCGACTTCGTCCCCAACTACGACAACCAGCTCACCCAGCCCGAGGTGCTGCCCGCGGCGTTCCCGAACCTGCTGGTCAACGGCGCCAGCGGGATCGCGGTCGGGATGGCGACCAACATGCCGCCGCACAACCTGGTCGAGGTGATCAGCGCCGCCCGGCACCTGGTCAAGCACCCGAACGCGACGCTCGAGACGCTGATGCGGTTCGTCCCCGGGCCGGACCTGCCGTCCGGCGGCAAGATCATCGGTCTGGACGGGGTCCGGGACGCCTACGCCACTGGCCGCGGGTCGTTCCGCACCCGGGCGACCGCCCGTGTCGAGAGCATCACGGCACGCCGCAAGGGCATCGTGGTCACCGAGCTGCCGTACATGGTCGGCCCGGAGAAGGTGATCGAGAAGATCAAGGACGCCGTGCAGGCGAAGAAGCTGCAGGGCGTCTCGGCCGTCACCGACCTGACCGACCGGTTCCACGGTCTGCGGCTGGTCATCGAGGTCAGGACCGGTTTCAACCCGGACGCCGTGCTGGAGCAGCTGTACCGGCTCACGCCGATGGAGGACTCGTTCGGGATCAACAACGTCTGCCTCGTCGACGGCCAGCCTCGCACGCTCGGGCTCAAGGAGCTGCTGACCGTCTTCGTCGACCACCGGATCGACGTCGTCCGCCGCCGCACCGCCTACCGGCTGGCGCGCAAGGAGGAGCGGCTCCACCTGGTCAAGGGCCTGCTCGTCGCGATCCTCGACATCGACGAGGTCATCCAGGTCATCCGCTCGAGCGACGACGCCGAGGCGGCGCGCAGCCGGCTGATGAGCGTGTTCGACCTCGACCAGGTGCAGGCCGAGTACATCCTGGAGCTCCGCCTTCGCCGGCTGACGAAGTTCAGCCGGATCGAGCTCGAGGCCGAGCGCGACCAGCTCGAGAAGGCCATCGCCGAGCTGCGCGAGGTCCTCGGCGACGAAGCCCTTCTGCGGCAGGTCGTCTCGGACGAGCTCGCCGACGTGGCCAAGCAGCACGGCGACGCGCGGCGCACGGTGCTGCTCGAGTCCTCCGGTGTTGCGGCGAAGGACGTCCAGGCGCCGCTCGAGCTCGCTGACGACCCCTGCTGGCTGCTGCTGTCCGGAACCGGGCTGCTCGCCCGCAGCGCCGGTGAGGAGCCACCCGCCGCCTACACGGAAGGCGGCGAGCGCCACGCGCACGACGTCATCGTCTCGGCGGCGCGCACCACAGTGCGTGGCGAGGTCGGTGCGGTCACCAGCCGCGGCCGCGTGCTCCGGCTGTCGGTCGTGGACACCCCGGCGCTCCCGCCGACCGCCGGTCACCCGTCGCTTTCGGGTGGGGCGCCGGTCTCGGAGTTCCTCACGCTGGAGGCCAGTGAGCAGGTGCTCGCCCTGCTCAGCCTGGACGACGACAGCGCCGGTCTCGCTCTCGGCACCGCTCATGGCGTGGTCAAGCGGGTGACGACCGACTACCCCAACCGTGCGGACTGGGAGACGATCTCGCTCAAGGACGGCGACGACGTGGTGGGTGCGGTCGAGCTGGCCTCCGACGACGCGGAGCTGGTGTTCGTCACCAGCGACGCACAGCTGCTGCACTTCGCCGCGGACAACGTCCGCCCCCAGGGCCGTGGAGGTGGCGGCATCGCCGGCATCAAGCTCTCGAAGGGCGCGCGGGCCGTGTTCTTCGGTGCGGTACCTGCGGCGGCGCTCGACCAGGACGGCGTGGTGGTCACCGTCGCCGGGTCGTCCTCGGCACTGCCCGGGACCCAGACCGGCACGGCGAAGGTCGCGCCGTTCGCCGAGTACCCCGCGAAGGGCCGAGCCACCGGCGGTGTCCGCTGCCACCGGTTCCTCAAGGGTGAGGACGAGCTGATCCTCGCCTGGGTGGGCACCGGGCCGGCGCTGGCCTGCGCGGCCAGCGGTGGCGCCGTCCCGCTCCCGGCCGCGAACGGCAGGCGGGACGGGTCGGGAACCCCTCTCCCCCAGCCGGTCCAGGCGATCTCCGGGCCCGCGGTGGGCTAGGTCGTGCCGAGCCTGCTCGTCGTCCACCACACGCCGTCCCCCGCGACGGCGGAGATGCTGGACGCCGTCCTGCGTGGCGCGGCGGACCCCGAGATCACCGGGGTCGACGTGGTGCGCCGGCCGGCGCTGGGCGCGACCGTCCCGGACCTGCTGGCCGCGGATGCGGTCGTGCTCGGCACGCCCGCCAACATCGGGTACATGTCGGGGGCGCTCAAGCACTTCTTCGACACGGTCTACTACCCCTGCCTCGACGCGAAACAGGGTCTGCCGTACGGGTTCTACGTGCACGGCAACGTCGGCCCGGAGGGCGCCGTGACGTCTGTGCAGCAGATCGCGAGCGGCATGGGGTGGAAGGCTGTCACCGAGCCGGTGGTCGTCACCGGGCAGCTCGGCAAGCAGCACCTCGAGGCGTGCTACGAGCTCGGTGCGGTCGTGGCCGCCCACATCTCTTCCTGATCCCGGTCCCCGCCCAACCCCTTCCGCTCCTCGCCCACCCCTCCCCACCCGCCCCCCCTCCCGGTGATCATGGGATCCCGCCACCCCCAAACCCCCTCCCGGTGATCGTGAAATCCCGGTCCACTGAGCGTGTCCTATCGTCGCTGCGGATCCAACGACGGCGTCCGGCGCAGCCACAGGGCCAACAGCGCGGTCATCGCCAGCAACGCGCCGGCAAGTACGACGACCGCTGACCACCCGCCTGCCGACCACAAGGTGCCGGCGACGTTCCCGAAGACCGAGGACCCGAGGTAGTACGCGAACAGGTAGATCGACGCCGCCTGACCCGCGGCGACACCGCCGGCGAAGGCGCGCCCGGGCACCCACCCGCTGGCGACGCCGTGCACGGCGAAGAAGCCGGCGGTCAGCACAGCGAGACCGAGGACCAAATCGCAGAGCGAGCAGCGCCTGCCACCCGGGAGCCACCGCGCAGGCCAGACCCACCAGCGCCGACAGCGTCAAGGACACGTGGACGAGCGGTGTCCGGCCGCGCACCTCCGAGAGCGGGCCGGCGACCAGGAGCGCCGCTCCGAGGCCGACGGTGGCCACCGAGAGGGAGAGTGTGCTCCGGCCGGCGGAGATGCCGAACGCGTCGGCGAGTTCCGGGAGGATCGCCTGAGTGCTGTACAGGAGGGAGAAGGTGGAGACACCGGCGGCGAACAGGGCGATGGAGACGTGCCGGTACTGGCGGTCACCCGATTGGTAACCGGCGTGTGCTCTGCTCGTCCACCTCACTCATCCGTATCCCCGTGGTCCCGTCCTCAGGCGGCCCCCCGTCGCCGAAGACGAAACCGGCCCTGAGGAGGTCACCGTCCTGCCCGGCCGGGCACATGATCGAGGGCGCAGTCCCCGCACAGACCCCCACCGGGCAGCCGGTAGAACAGGCAGCACGTGGACCGGCGCCCGAGAAACACCGCGCCATCCGGAATCGACGCGGTGGTGCGCAGGTGCTCGAGCAGGCGCCCTGCCGCTGACCTGCTGCTACCGGGACGGACGGCCTCCAGCACCGTCGCTGTGCCGTGGAGCGCCGAGAAGGCGTTCTGCCACAACAGGGTCGGTGACAGCGGCCACTGGCTGCGCACCGCGGAGACCAGCGGTACCAGGTGAGCCTCGACGACGACGGCAGCGATCTGCTGGAGCAGCTGCGCACCGGACCAGCCCTGGGCACGTGTCAGGTTCAGACGCATGCTGCCCCGGTCGTCCCGCCAGAACAGGACGTCAGGGTCGAGGTCCGGCACGCGGTCACCCGTGAGTCAGGACCCGAGGGTCAACGACCAGAGCCGGGCGGCCAGCCCCTGCACGAGGACCGAGGCCGCCACCCGTTCCTCCTCGGTGCCGAGAGTGGCGGCAAGCCGTTGCACCAGACCGCAGAGCACCGGCACCTCGGAGTAGAGCCCGGAGACCGGAAGCCAACCGGAGTCCTCCGCCACCGGGCCGACTGTCACCGCGAAGTAGGGCCCGATCTCCGCCAGCTGGGCCATGGAGCTGCTGGGCCACAGCTGCGGGCGACCATGCACGGCGCCCATCCTCCCAAGGACGGCGAGAGCACCGGCCCCCGGTCCGGTGGATCACTCGCAGCCGACGCCGTCCCCGTCCCTGTCCAGCTTGCGGGAGTAGCCCGGGTCGCCGGTGTACACGGGCGCGGCACCCGCGGCGCGAGCCGCCGAGCAGTTCTCGTAATAGACGCTGGTCGGCGCCTTCGGCTTCGGCGCTGGCTTTGGTGCCGGCTTCGGCGCGGGCTTGGGCGCCGGCTTCGGGGCCGCCGTCGGCTTTGGTGCAGGCTGCTGGGCCGACTCGGGCGCGGCCTTCTTCGCCACGACGCCGGCCGCCGGGATCCCGCTGTCCGCGGGCAGGGGCTGCGCCGGGCAGGTGGCCAGAACCTTTGCTATCGCTGCCTTCTCAGCGCTCGTGACCCATGCGCCGTACTTGACCTTCACCGCGATCTGACGGGCCACGTACGGGCAGCGGTAGGCCTTGTTCGGCGGCAGCCAGCTGGCGGCGTCCGCGTCACCCTTGCGCGAGTTCGTCGGGCCGTCGACGGCCAGGAGGTTGAGCGGATCGTTCGCAAAGGCGGTCCGGCGCTCCGGCGACCACTTCTGGGCACCCTTCTGCCACGCGTCCGACAGGGCGACGACGTGGTCGATCTGAACGGCGGTGGAAGTGTTCTGCCCGCGCTGGAAGGAGATCTTCGTCGGCAGGTACGGCTCCGCGAGCGTGCCCGACAGCACGACGCAGTCGCGCGTCCCGGACTTGAACGTGACGTTCGTGAGGTCCCGGGCCAGGATGTCGTTGCGCGTGTCACAACCGTTGCGGTCGACATCGGCCCACGCCTGCCCGAACAGGTCGCGGTCGTAGCCCGTCTTCGGTGCTCGTCCCTTGACCGCGAGCTCCCCCAGGGCGGCGAGCGCGGTCCCGGACTTCGCCTGCGCGACGAGACCGGCGACCTCCTTGTCCGCGGGCAACCCGGTCGACGTGGTGGCAGACACCGAAGCGGCAGCGCCCGTCGGGCCGGAAGGTCCGGAAGCGACCGCCGTGGGCGCAGTCCCCGGCGAGACCGACGACGGCGCTGTCGCCGAGGGGGAACCAGCGGCCGGACCCCCGACCAGCGTGACGTCGTCCTTGTTGTCTTGACCCTCCGCGCCGCACGCGGCCACAGCGATCGCAAGAACCAGACCGGCACCCACAGTGCGCGCGCGACGCATGTTCTCCCCTCGAATCCCCTCAGAGCCGAGCCCCCAACCGACTCGGCACCGATCCTTGCATCGGCGCGACGGGAGCTGCGCTTGACCCTGCCGGCGAGGGCGGAAGTCACACGTGCTTGGCCCAGGCGATCTCACGGTGGACGACCTCGTAGCCGAGGCGCTGGTAGAGGCCCAGCGCCCGGTCGATGCCACTGTCCGCGATGGCGCGCATGGTCGCCGCAAGCAGGGCCGGCGCTATACCGCGACGACGCCGGGCCGGTCGCACACCGAGCAGGTCCGTCCAGCCCGACGTGTAACCCTGCGCCGCCCAGTCCTGCTCGTACGCGGACGCGATCGTGTACCCGGCTACCTCGTCACCATGCAGGACGACGTAGCTTCAGCCCGGGCGGAAGTTGCGCCCGTCCGTGGTCGCCTTCTCCCAGTCCTCGCGGCTGCGCGGTTCGCTCCCCCAGTTCCCGGCGAACGCCTCGTTGTGGGCGAGGCGCACCTTCTCGTCCAGCTCCCGGTCGTCGCGGTCGTACGTGACGAGGCGCAGGCCGGAGTCGAGAACGACCTGGGGGACGGGCACGGCGCCATCACCGTGGAGGGGCCGGGTCATGTCGAGATACCAACGGGCGGCGGTGAACCGGCGTTCGTCAGAAGCGCCCTGCGGTCGGCTGCCTCGTCGCCGCAGTACGAAAGCAGCACTCCGGGCGCGCTCTTGCCCTGCTCGGCGATCTTCTGCTTGCCTCGAGCCATCCGGTGATGGGTCGCCAGGTCAGCCCTGCGACAGGCCTCGGTGCAGGCACGCCTGCTAGCTCGTCAGTCACCCGCACACGGTAGAGCCGGCCCGTGCCCCGGACACCCGAGTTTCGCCTGCCGCGAGACCGGTTCAGGCGTCGATCCGCTCCCGGTCGAGCTCGTGGGCACCCGCGACGATGAAGTCCTTGCGAGGGGCCACGTCGTTGCCCATCAGCAGCTCGAAGACCCGCTCTGCCTGCTCGGCGTCCTGGATCGTGATGCGCCGCAACGTGCGGTGGCGCCGGTCCATCGTCGTCTCCGCGAGCTGGTCGGCGTCCATCTCACCGAGGCCCTTGTACCGCTGGATCGGCTCGGAGTACCGCTTGCCCTTGCGCTCCAGCTGCTTCAGCAGCGTGGTGAGCTCCTTCTCGGAGTAGGTGTAGACAGTCTCGTTCTTCGACCGGCCGGCCCCGATGATCTCCACCCGGTGCAGCGGCGGGACCGCCGCGTACACCCGACCGGCCTCCACCAGCGGCCTCATGTACCGGAAGAACAACGTGAGGAGCAGCGTGCGGATGTGGGCGCCGTCCACATCGGCGTCCGCGAGGATGATGACCTTGCCGTAGCGGGCGGCCTCAAGGTCGAAGGTGCGCCCCGAGCCGGCGCCGACCACCTGGATGATCGCCGCGCACTCGGCGTTCTTCAGCATGTCCGTGACGGACGCCTTCTGGACGTTCAGGATCTTGCCGCGGATGGGCAGCAGCGCCTGGTAGTCACTGGATCTCGCCAGCTTCGCCGGCAGGGACGACGTCTCGAGCGCGTTCTTGCGCCGTTGCGTCTCCTTGTGGAGCCGCGCGCTGATGCGCGACTTCATCTCGGAGACGACCTTCTCCAGCAGCTGGTTCGCCTGCTGCTTCTCGCCCCGTTTCGTCGAGGTCAAGAGCGAGGACAGTTCCCGCTCGACGACGCGGGAGACGATGCCGCGCACCGCCGAGGTGCCGAGGACCTCCTTCGTCTGGCCCTCGAACTGCGACTCGTGGAGGCGCACGGTGAGCACTGCGGTCAGCCCCGCCAGGACGTCGTCCTTCTCGAGCTTGTCGTTGCCCGCCTTGAGCCGGCGGGCGTTGGCCTCGACCACCTTGCGGAACGTCTTGAGCAGCGCCGTCTCGAAGCCGGCCAGATGCGTCCCGCCCTTGGGGGTGGCGATGATGTTGACGAAGGTGCGGACCTCGGTGTCGTAGCCGGTGCCCCAGCGCAGCGCCGCGTCGACCACGCACTCGCGCTCGACCTCGGTCGGCTCGAGGTGGCCCATGGCGTCGAGCACCGGGACGGTCTCGGTGAAGGTGCCCGACCCCTGCAGCCGCCATACGTCGGTGACGGCCGGGTCGTGCGCGAGGTGCTCGACGAACTCGGTGATGCCGCCGTCGTGCTGGAAGACCTCCTCGTACGGCCCCGACTCCCCCGGGGTCCCGGGAAGACCTCGCTCGTCCCGCACGGTGAGGCGCAGGCCGGGGACGAGGAACGACGTCTGCCGGGCCCGGGTGACGAGCTCGTCGTAGCTGAAGCCGGCGTCGGAGATGAAGATCTGCCGGTCAGCCCAGTAGCGGACACGCGTGCCCGTAACGCCGCGCTTCGCCTTGCCGACCACCCGCAGCTCCGACCCCTCCGTGAAGGGGGCGAAGGGCGCATCCGGTGTCGGGCCGGAGGCCGGGTCGTCGTAGGTGCCCGGTTCGCCTCGCCGGAAGCTCATGGCGTACGTCTTGCCGCCACGGTCGACCTCGACGTCGAGGCGTGCGGAGAGCGCGTTGACCACACTGGCACCGACGCCGTGCAGACCACCGGAGGCGGCGTACGAGCTGCCGCCGAACTTGCCGCCCGCATGCAGCTTGGTGAACACGACCTCGACACCGGACAGCCCGGTCTTGGGCTCCGCGTCCACCGGGATGCCGCGCCCGTCGTCGCACACCTCGACGGAGCCGTCCGCGTGCAGGACGATCCGGATGTCCTTGGCGAAGCCGCCGAGGGCCTCGTCGACCGAGTTGTCGATGATCTCCCAGAGGCAGTGCATGAGACCACGCGAGTCGGTGGACCCGATATACATCCCCGGCCGCTTGCGGACCGCCTCCAGTCCCTCCAGGACGGACAGGTGACGGGCGGAGTAGGCACCGGGGTCGGCCGCCGGACGGCGACCCGGCGACTTCGCCGGACCTGCGGATGTTGGGGTGGCGGACTTCTGGGGCGGCACCACGGCAGGTTAACCGCCGGCGCCGACAGTCCCTGCACACGACACCCCGGGAGAGTGACTGGGCCGTCCGGGTGTCCCGTCTCACAACGATTCGGCTACGCGGATAGCGAACCCGGTCGAGTCGCGCGGTCGGGAAGCCGAGCAGGTGGTTACATGTTGGAGCAGGTGATGGACTCGAACCACGGTTCCACGGAAAGGAAGACGTGACTGCAACTCTCGCGAATGCGACCCTGACCGCGGCCGACCGGTGCGACCGCTGCGGCGCACGTGCCTACGTCCGCGTCACCCTCAGCTCGGGGGGCGAACTGCTCTTCTGTGCTCACCACGGTCGTGAGCACGAGGAGAAGCTTCGCCAGGTGGCCGCCGACATCACCGATGAGACGGCCTCGCTGCACGGAGCGGACGCACCGAGCGGCGACCAGCGCTGACCCTCGACATCACCCTCATCGCGGGGGTGGCTATCGGGCTCGGGATCCTCGGCACGATCGTGCCGGTGATCCCGGGCCCGTTGCTTGTCGCCGCCGCGATCGCCGTGTGGGCGGTCGTGGTCGGCACGACACCCGGCTGGGTCGTCCTCGGTGTCGCCCTGGTCCTGCTGGCCGGCGGCCAGGTGCTGAAGTACGTCACCGCCGGACGGGTGCTGATCTCCTCCGGCGCCCCGCGTTCCTCGTTGTTCTTCGCCGGCCTTCTCGGCATCGTCGGCTTCTTCGTCATCCCGGTGGTCGGGCTCGTGGTCGGTTTCGTCGGTGGGCTGTACCTGGCGGAGCGTCGCCGCCTCGGTGCGGGGCCGGCGTCCAGGCAGTCGACCAAGACGGCACTCAAGGCCGTCGGTCTCGGCATCCTGATCGAGCTCATGTCGACCCTGTTGGCCGGCGGGACGTGGCTGGGCGCCGTCCTCTGGGTGGACGGCATCCTGGCCTGATCGCCAGGCGTCCTCCGCCGTCTGCTCACCTAACCCCGCGTTACGCACGGGACCTCCGGTACCCGCGTCGGGGAACCGGAGGTCCGTGAGCGATCTGCGCTCGGTCGCGGGGCGAACCCGCAAGGCCGTCAGTCGAGATAGTCCCGCAGCACCTGCGAACGCGACGGGTGACGCAGCTTCGACATCGTCTTGGACTCGATCTGGCGGATCCGCTCGCGCGTCACCCCGTAGACCTTGCCGATCTCGTCGAGCGTCTTGGGCTGGCCGTCGGTGAGGCCGAACCGCATCGACACGACACCGGCCTCGCGCTCGGACAGGGTGTCCAGCACCGAGTGCAGCTGCTCCTGCAGCAAGGTGAACGAGACCGCGTCGGCGGGCACGATCGCCTCGGAGTCCTCGATCAGGTCACCGAACTCGCTGTCGCCGTCCTCCCCGAGAGGCGTGTGCAGTGAGATCGGCTCACGACCGTACTTCTGGACCTCGACGACCTTCTCGGGCGTCATGTCCAGCTCCTTGGCGAGCTCCTCCGGGGTGGGCTCGCGACCCAGGTCCTGCAGCATCTGGCGCTGGACACGTGCGAGCTTGTTGATGACCTCGACCATGTGCACCGGGATGCGGATGGTGCGAGCCTGGTCGGCCATCGCCCGGGTGATCGCCTGCCGGATCCACCAGGTGGCGTACGTGGAGAACTTGTAGCCCTTGGTGTAGTCGAACTTCTCCACCGCGCGGATGAGACCGAGGTTGCCCTCCTGGATCAGGTCCAGGAACAGCATGCCGCGGCCGGTGTAGCGCTTGGCGAGCGACACGACGAGCCGGAGGTTCGCCTCGAGCAGGTGGTTCTTCGCGCGGCGCCCGTCGTGGGCGATCCACTCGAGCTCCCGGCGGGTCTTCGCGTCCATCTTCTGCCCGGAGTTCAGCCGCTCCTCGGCGAACAGGCCGGCCTCGATCCGCTTCGCGAGCTCGACCTCCTGCTCGGCGTTGAGCAGGGCCACCTTGCCGATCTGCTTCAGGTAGTCCTTGACCGGGTCGGCGGTGGCGCCGGCGGTCGCGACCTGGACGGCGGGCGCGTCCTCCTCGTCGTCGTCCGACAGGACGAAGGACTCACCCTCCTTGGTCGCCTCGTCGTCAGTGGGTTCGAGATCCTCCGGCTCGGCCTCGGGGTCCTCCTCGTCGACCTCCGGAGCGTCCGGGCCGACGGCCTTGGCCGCGCCCTTCTTCGTGCTGGAGGCGGTGCGCCCGCCCTCGACCTCCCCGTCCTCCGGGGAGGACTTCTTGGCCGCACCCTTCGAAGCATCCTTGGACGCCGTCTTCTTCGCACCCGCCTTGGCGGCGGTCCTCTTAGCGCCCGTCTTCGCAGCGGTCTTCGTCGGCGCCTTCTTCGCGGCGGCCTTCTTCGTCGCCTTCTCGTCGACGACCTCGCCGTCGGGGACCTCGCCGGTCTCGGCCGACTCACCGGCGCCGTCGGCCGCAGTGCCGGAGTCGGCAGCGGTGTTCGACGTCTTCTTCACGGCGGCCTTCTTCGCCTTCGGCGTGGCCCGTCCTTCGTCGCCGTCCACCTTCGCCGTCACCTCGGCGGCGCGCGTCGCGGCCGCCGCGGCGACGCGTTTGCGTGGCGTGGCCGCGGGCACGTCGACGACGACGCTGACGGAGGCGTCGTCGAAAGCACGCAGCACCGCCTTCATCCGGGACATGGGGATCTCCGCCTCCTCGCAGGCGGTGCGCAGGGCGGTGGCGTCCACGGAGCCACGGGTAGTGCCGGAGCGCAAGAGCTCCTGGAGCGCGGGATGGGCGAACTCAGCGGGAAGCGACCGGGGAGTCGGGACCGACGACACAGACTGCCTTTCGTCGAGTGCTCGTTCGTGAGCCTTACCTGGGGGCGTCATCTGGGTGGCATAACGCAGACCGACCCCGCATCCATGCCCGGACGAGGGCAGGGGACATGGAGGTCCTGGTCAAGTCCCCATCATGCCACGCCGGCGGGCGCACCCGACCCAGGACGTCACCTACCCGGCGGAACGGGCCGCCTTCGCCATCTTCTTGAACTCGCGCACCTTGGCGAGTGAGCCGGCGTCCCGGACGTCGGCCACCGACCGGTATGTGCCCTCCTGGCCGTATCCGCCCGCAGTCTCGCGCCAGTCGGGCAGGTCGACGCCGAGCTGCTTTCCCAGCAGCGCGAGGAAGATCGATGCCTTCTGCTTGCCGAAACCGGGCAGCGCCTCCAGTCGCTTGCGCACCACGAGCCCGGTCGGCGGGGACCCGTCCGGCTCAGGGTCCGTCCAGATCCGTCTGGTGTCCCCGCCGTACTCGTCCACGACCACAGCGGCCAACGACCGCAACCTCTGCCCCATGCTGCCGGGGAAGCGGTGCACCGCCGGTGGCCCCGTCATCCACGCCGTGACGTCCTCAGGTGCCGCGCCGGCCAGTGCGGCGGGGTCGAGCGTGACCGGGCCCTTCGCGCCTCCGAAGCTCGCACGGTCCCCCGACGACTCCTCACCCGCTCCCGCGGCGCGCATGCGTTGAGCAAGCAGGTACGGCCCTGCGAAGGCGCGCTCCATCGGGAACTGCTGGTCGAGCATCATCCCGGCCAGCAGCGCGAACGGGTCGCGGCTGAGCAGCTCGTCGGCCGCCTCGTCCTGCGCAATCTGCAGTCGCCTCATCCTGGGCACCACCGCAACAGATCACCGGCCGTCCCCCGCGACCGGCGGGGCACCAGCCGGCCGCCGACCACCAAGGTCAGGCGTCGGCCTTGACCGCAAGCACCGGGCACGACGCGTCCAGGAGGATGCGCTGTGCGTTCGACCCGAGGATCAGCTTGCCGACCGGCGTGCGGCGCCGCAGCCCGATGACGATCAGCTCGGCACCCACTTCCTCGGCGACCGCGATGAGGTCCTCCGAGGGCTCCATCCCACGGACGAGCTGCCGCACCTGGTGCTCCACGCCGGCGTCGTCGAGCTCCGCCTTGATGTCGGCCAGCTCCTGCTCGTACTTCGCCGCATCGTCGGCCTCGAGGTCACGCCCGCCGCGGTTGCTGTTGATCACGACGAGCGTGCTGTTGCGAAGCTTCGACTCCTTGACCGCGGCGTGGAGCGCCGCGCGCCCCTCCTTGGTGGGCACGTACCCCACGACGATCGCCATCTCGGGACCTCCTCGTCCGTTGCCGTTACCGGCGGTGCGCCGCACGGTACCGGATCGGGGCCGCTCGATCAGTAGCCGCACGGCCCACCGTTAGCGTGCCGTTAGCGTGGTGGCATGGCGGCGGGCGACGGGAACGGCTGGGTGCAGTGCCGTTGCGGGCGACGGCACTGGGGGCTGCACGGTGCCGCCGGTCTGCTGCTGGCTCGCAACGCGGACGGCGCCACGCACGACGGTCTGGACGTCCTGCTGCAGCTGCGGGCCGGCTGGACGCACCAGGGCGGCACGTGGGGCATCCCCGGCGGTGCGGTGGACAGCCACGAGGACGAGAGGGCGGGCGCTCTTCGGGAGGCGTACGAGGAGACCGGCGTTCCGCCGCTGTCGGTGCGCGTCCTGGACAGCATGGTCAGCACGGACCACGTCGACTGGCGCTACCACGTCGTCCTCGGTGTTCCCGCGGGTCCGATCCGCCCACGGGCGACGACTGCGGAGTCCGACGACGTGCGGTGGGTGCCCGCGGGTGAGGTCACCACCCTTCCACTGCACCCCGGCTTCGCCGCCAGCTGGCCGGCTCTGCTGCCGAAGCTCGTCGAGCTAGCCCGAGCTAGCCGAAGCTAGCCCCGTTCAGGTAGTGCTACCACCCGACCCGGATCAGCGGGACAGCAGGTCCGATGCCAGCCGACCCACGTCGTCCACCTCGATGAGGAAGCCGTCGTGCCCGTGCGGTGAGGAGATCTCCACGACGTCCCCACAGCCGGGGATGCGGGCGGCGATCTCCTCGGACAGCCGCGTGGGGTAGAGCCGGTCGGAGTCGACCGAGGCGACGACCGTGTGCGCCCGCACCCTGGCGAGCGCCGCCTTCGCGCCGCCGCGACCGCGACCGACGTCGTGGGAGTTCATGGACTCGGTGAGGACGACGTAGGAGTTGGCGTCGAAACGGGCCGCGAGCTTGCCGGCGTGGTGCTCCAGGTAGGACTCCACGGCGTAGCGGCCGCCGCCGCCCAGCGGGCGCTCCCCCTGCTGGGCCTTGCGACCGAACCGCAGGTCGAGTTCTGGTCCGCTCCGGTAGGTGGCGTGCGCGATCTGCCGTGCCACCCCCAGGCCGGCGAGCGGGCCGAGACCGTCTCCCACGTCGTAGTAGTCGCCGCCGTGGTAATCGGCGTCCGACCGGATGGCGCTGAGCTGGGGTGAGCACCAGGCGATCTGGTCAGCAGTGGCGTAGGCGGTGGTGGCCAACAGCAGCAGCCGCTCCACGCGGGCCGGGTGCATGACGGCCCACTCCAGCGCCCGCATCCCGCCCATGGAGCCGCCGACGACCAGGGCCCAGCGGTCGATGCCGAGCACGTCGGCGAGCCTGGCCTCGGCGGTGACCTGGTCCCGCACGGTGAGGAAGGGGAACCGTCCGCCCCAGGGGCGGCCGTCAGGTGACAGGGAGGACGGTCCCGTGGTGCCCTGGCAACCTCCCAGGACGTTCGGCGCCACGACGAAGTAGCGGTCGGTGTCGATGGCGAGACCGGGCCCGACGAGGCCGTCCCACCAGCCCCGGGTGGGGTGCCCGGGACCGGCCGGCCCGACGACGTGGCTGTCCCCGGTCAGGGCGTGCAGGACGAGGACGGCGTTGTCACGTTCGGGCGCCAGCTCACCCCAGGTCTCGTAGGCGACCCGCACATCCGGCAGGACACCACCGGCCTCCAGCACCTGATCGCCGGTACGGGCGAACCGCCGGCAACCGACGGGGTCGCCCTCTCGCCACCAGCCCGCACGTCGCGGAAACGGCGACTCGCTCGGCACCGCAGCCATCGTCAGGCTCCGGCGGTGCCCTTGGCCGCGGTGAAGCCGGCCTCGAGGTCGGCGAGGATGTCGTCGATGTGCTCGAGCCCCACGGCGAGCCGGACGAGGCCCGGGGTCACGCCCGCCGCCCTCTGCTCCTCCTCGTTCAGCTGGCTGTGCGTCGTGGACGCCGGGTGGATCACCAGGCTGCGGACGTCACCGATGTTCGCCACGTGGCTGTGCAGGGTGAGGCCCTCAACGAACCGCCTGCCCACGTCGAGACCACCAGCGATCTCAAAGGCGATGACGGCCCCGGCGCCCTTGGGGGCGTACTTCTTGGCGCGCTCGTGCCAGGGGCTGCTGGGTAGGCCGGGGTAGGCGACGCTGAGGACCTCATCGCGGCTCTCGAGCCAGGCGGCGACCTTCTGGGCGTTCTCCACGTGCCGCTCGACCCGCAGGCTCAGGGTCTCGATGCCCTGGGCGATGAGGAAGGCGTTGAACGGCGAGACCGAGTTGCCGAGGTCGCGCAGCAGCTGCACCCGAGCCTTGAGGATGTAGGCGAGGTTGGCGCCCATCGGGCTGTCCACGCCGAGGTCCCTGGCGTACACGAGCCCGTGGTAGCTCGGGTCCGGCTGGTTGTAGTTGGGAAAGCGCTCGGGCTGGCTGGCGAAGTCGAACTTGCCGCCGTCGACGATCACACCGGCGATCGACGTGCCGTGCCCGCCCAGGTATTTGGTGGCGGAGTGGACGACCACGTCGGCGCCCCACTCCAGCGGCCGGATCAGGTACGGGGTCGCGATCGTGTTGTCCACGACGAGCGGGACGCCGATCTCGTGGGCGACCGCGGCGACGGCCTCGATGTCGAGCACGTCCTGCAGCGGGTTGGCGATCGTCTCACCGAAGAACGCCTTGGTGTTCGGCCGCGCGGCCGCGCGCCACGACTCCGCGTCGTCCGGGTTCTCCACGAACGTCGTGTCGATCCCGAGCTTGGGGAACGTGTACCGCAGCAGGTTGTACGTACCGCCGTAGAGGCGGGGGCTCGCGACGATGTGGTCACCGGCCTCGGCAAGGTTGAGCAGCGCAAGGGTTTCGGCCGACTGCCCGGACGACAGCAGGAGCGCGCCGACGCCGCCCTCCAGACTGGCGATGCGCTGCTCCACCGCGTCGGTGGTTGGGTTCCCGATCCGCGTGTAGATGTTGCCGAGCTCCTTGAGCCCGAACAAGTTCGCGGCGTGCTCCGTGTCGTTGAACACGTAGGACGTCGTCTGGTAGATCGGCAGCGCCCGGGAGCCGGTCGCGCTGTCGGGCGCCTGCCCGGCGTGGATCTGCCGCGTCTCGAAGGACCAACCGCTGGTCATGGGTGTCTCCTGGAAGGGTGTGGGTTGGATGCGGCTTCAGCTGCGCATTCGACAGACACGGCGGGCCTCCTATACGTGCGTACCGGGGCCCTACCAGGGCCCGCGCTTGCCTGCCGTCGGTTCGTGACGGCGACCTGGTCATCACCCGGGGCACCCCACCGCGGTTGGAGGGTTGCCGCCCAGCAAGCCGGGGCTCGTGGCTGGGACTCATGACCTGGCATAGAGCCTAGCCGCTGCCCGCCAGGGGCGTTGTCGCCGTCTCACCATTTAGACTCATCCACGATCTTCTTGTCACATGCCGCCCGCCACGCGTTCACGCCCCGTCACGGGCCCTTACATCACACGCCCTCACAGGGCTGCCGCGTCCTCCAGCTTCCGTCGCCCAGCCCAGCCCGGCCCGATCCCCTGCTCCAAGGAGCAGAGCAGCAGCCGGGCCAGCCGGTGCTCGGGGTCGGCTGCGGCCGCGGCCTCCAGGCAGTGCAGGGCGACGGCGCCGTTGCCCTTCCACCAGAACAGCCACCCGAGGAGGGCAAGGGGTGGGGCCGCCCTGCGGCCGGTCGCATGACGGGCCAGCGAGAAGAGCAGCACGATGGCGGGCTCATTGAGAGCGGGCTCGGGCTCGATCGCGTACGACTCGTGGAACACACCTGCGAACAGCCTGTCCACCAACGGCGTAACCGTTCCGTTCATCGCCAGCCGCTCGGCCTCCTGACCGGCGCCCGGGATGCAGGTGAGCATGAACGCGTCTCGCACGCTCACGTCCTGCATCCCCGCGAGCAGGAGCCCGGCGGTACGGGGATCCAGCTCCACCTCACGGCGCCAGAGGCACTCGTCCGGTGTCTCTTCACCCGCGGAACCCTGACGGACGTCGCCGGCGGAACCGGTCACGCCCGAAACCTTCTCCACCTCACGCCGCCAGGTGCGCATGACACGGCTCGCCCACCGCCCCCGGCGCATCTCGACCACCCTCGCGTCGGCCCGGGCCCCGACCCGCGGCGCGGCCTGCGCGGCGAACCGCTCGACCTCCGTGACGCGGTCGGTGTCCACGGGGCGCAGGTCCGGCATGGCATCTGCTCGCGTCTGGACGTAGGAGGCGCCGAGCATCGTCATCTCTGCGCCCAGGACGGTGGACAGCAGGTCGCCCACCGGCCACCCCTCGGCAGGGCAGCACTCGTACGAGCACGTGAGCGAGCGGTAGCGGGAGGGACCCACGTGCCAGGCGTCGGGCAGGTCGATGTCGCTGCGCCCCATCTCGCGCCGGACCGCCTCCAGCAGGGGCGCGACGGCGGACCGATCGGCGCCGAGGGGGTCCTCGTGGTCGCTGTACACCATGAACAGGGCCGCGGAGGCCTCGTCCCGGACCAGGTGGTGCACGAGCACGCGGGCGAGCTCTTCTGCAAGCTCCGGAGCGGGCAGATCCATCCGCGTGAGTAGACCGATGCGCCGGCGGGCGCCGCGGAGGCTGAGCATCACCACGCTGTTGCGGGGGACGAAGCCCATCCGGTACGGGATCAGGCCGAGGATCTCACGCGGCTCACTGATGGAGAAGGTTGTCGTCATGCGACGACGGTCGCGACAGATACATCGGTTCGGTAGGGGCTGTGGACGAAGTCGCCGGTTCCGCCTGACTCAGCAGGGCTGTGGACGGAGGGTCACGCACGAACCCACCGATGCGGCCCTCAGGACGTCGCGCTAGATCACTTCACCGGGGACGACGCGACGGCCTTCCTCGAAGCCCGCGGGTCGCCCGGCGGCCTCCCAGTCCAGGAACGCCTCCGTCTCCGACAGCAGAGCGCCGGCCAGCCAGGCCAGGACGAATGCGTCATCGGCCAGGCCCGCCACCAGCAGGGCCGCCTCGGGGATGAGGTCGATCGGCGAGACGATGTACAGGGCGGCGAGCAGCATCAGGCCGAGCCGACCGGGCTGCAGGCCCGGGTAGCGGCCGGTGAGCGTGGCGATGATCATGCGAGGGAAGGCGGCGAGCAGCCGGCCCACCCCCGGAGCGCCCGGTCGCCGCCGACCGCTGATCGCCAGCCAGAGGGCCTTGAGCGCCGCTACGCGCCGCAGTCGCTGTGCCATGCCGCCTCCTCGTGGTTGCCCGACCCATCCAACGACGGGGGAGGTCCCCCGTGTTCCTGGAGCGGCCGAGTCCGCCGGTCCTCATCGTCATGAGCACCGGTCGTCGGCACGGCTCACCAGTCCGTGCGGCAGGGCCTCCCCGAGACGGCCGCGAGACCACGTCGGTCCCCCTCGGCGAAGTCGACGCCGAGCAAGGTCGTCGACGGGTACATCAGCTCCGCCCGGTCCTCGACGTGGTCCAGGCCCATGAGGTGGGCCAGCTCGTGGAGCAGGACGCCCCGGGCTCGCGCCAGGCCTGCTGACCCGGCAGCGAGCTCACCGAGCTGCGGGCCGTCCAGCACCACCTGACCGGTGACGTACCGCTGTGTGTCGGGCTGTGCGCCGTCCACGGCCTGGGGGCCGGCGTATCCCGCAACGGGACCGGCGAGCCCCGAAGCCGCGCCCGGCTCGGACCACGCGATGAGCACCGGCGCCCAGCGATCCCCGTAGCGGTCCTTCTGGACGGCGGCACGCCGGTCCGACGGTTCCTCCTGCGTCGTGCCCTCGGGCACGAAGACCTGGCCGGTGAGGCGCTGCAGCTCGGCGACCGCGCTCTGGACGAGGTACTGGCCGGACGGCGGGGCGTATTCGTCGTTCACGACGTACCGAAGGGGGCGACACGGGTCCCACCCGACCGGCTCCCCCGTTCCCTCTTGGCGCAGGAGCACCGTGAATCCACCTTCACCTGCTGGGGCAACCTCCGGCGTCGCCAGCGGCGTCGCCGCGGCATCGGCGGGTAGCGGCGGCTGCCCGGCCGACACCGAGCGCGTGGCCGAGAGGACGCCGAAGACCGAACCCCAGTCGTTCAGCAAGACGAGCGAGGCGACGACAACGCCCGTCGCTGCCAGGGCGATGAGCGCCCTGAGGCCAGGGCGCAGGGACGACGGCACATCCGGGGCATCGGCAAGCGGACCGGCGGAGTTGACGGCCCGGTCACCCACCCACTGCCGGCTTGGTCAGGATCCCGTGTCCGACTGGACGAAGAGGCTCTCCGGCAACCTCGCACGCGCCTCGGCGACCACGTGGTCGCCTCCCTTGAAGGCGCGAACGAAGATCGGGACCGCAGGGCCGTCGGCCGTCTGGAGGATGTGTGTGCCGTCTTGCTCGACCGAGACGCCGACGACGTCGTCCCACAGGGCGACCAAGTCCCCCTCGGGGTCCCTCAGAGCCACTCCCTTCTCCCCCACGATCATCCGAGCACCTCGTGGCGCCCTTGCAAACAGCTTCGGACGCAGCTCCCGGCCCTCCGGGACGGGATGCGTGCTGGCGGGTAAGCGTGCAAGGCCCACCCGCTCCAGCTCCTGGTCCTCCGGCAGTAGGACAAGAACCTGGTCGGCTGCGGCACGGACCGCGTCCCGAAGTGCCGTCGCCGTTCGCCGCTCGGTGCGCGCGTACATCTCCGCAGGAGTGACCACAGGCGCGTCCGTGAGCATCTGCCGAGCAGCGGCTCCGACCGCATCCTCCGTGAGCCGGGGATCCGAGAGCGCCTCCATGGCCTCGATCCGGTCGGCCTCCAGGTCCTCCGGCGAGGGCCCCGTCTCCGCGAACCGCTCCATGCAGTCCAGCAGCAGTCCGGCCACTTCCGCCGCCCGTTCGGGCGCGTTGTCGGCGTGGATGGCCACCTCGGTGGTGAACGAGTCCACGTGGACGCCGTCGGAGTCCACGTCGTAGGCGAGCCCCTTCTGATGCCGGACAGCGTCTTCCGCGGCCCTGGCAAGGAAGCGGCCCACGGCAAGGTCGATCCCATCGGTGGCCGGCAGCGGGAGCGACACGGCGGTGCCCCCGCACTCGTTGTCCCAGGCCGGCAGGCGCAAGGCACGGGGTGACTGCCGCGGCACCTCTCCTCGCTGCCCGGACGGCAGCGTCAACCCGAGACCGGCCGGGACAGGTCCGGTCAGGGCGAGCACCGCGTTGTCGCGGGAGAACCACCTGTCCTTCCATGCCAGGACCGCCTGGGTGGTGACCCGCCGTACGCCCACCTCCCGGTAGGCCGCCTTGCCTGCACCGCGGCATCCGTACCGCAGGCTGGCTGCCTCCAGGGCAGGGCCGCCTCCCCCGTGCTCCGTCTCGGCTGCCAGCACCTGCCGTTCCACCTCGATGGCCGAGTCGATCACGGAGTCGAGCCGTTCCAGCTCCCGGCAGACGCGTGCCAGGAACTCGATCACACGCCCCGGAGACCCGGTCGCGTCGAACGACGTGAAGAGAGGGCCGACCTCAGCGTTCACCTGGATCGGCATCCGCCCGACACCGCGCATCACCAGATGCTCGACCAGGTGGGTGATGCCGCCATCAACGAAGGGCTCATCCGCGCGGCCGACCCGGAAGATCAGCGACGCGTTCAGCGGTGCTGGGCCCGGCGCCCACACCACGGGAACGCCGTCCACCTCGGCGAGGTCGAACTTGTCCAGAAGCTGCACCGGCGCAGACTAACCGCCGGAATCACCAACACCCCGCTACGCCACGAGCTCCCGCTGCACGAACTCCTCCTTGGCGTCGTCACCGATGCGGTTCAGCAGCCACCAGTCGAGACCGGCGCCGATGACACCGCCGGCGAGCGGCACAGCGCGCCCGAGCCGGCTCAGGCTGCGTTGGGCGGTCTGCGACAGCAGCCGGAAGCCGATGCCCTTGTTCAGCACCATGAGCGCCGGGGCGGGCAGCTGCTTCATCGCCAGCCCGGCGATCCGGCCGACCGGGTTCAGACCCGCCTTCGCCAGCAGCGACGAGGCGTCGGCGCCGACCAGGGTCAGCATCACCGCCGAGCGCACCTCCGGCCGGTCCAGGCTGTACCCCCGCAGGTGGGCGATCGCCCCGACCATGCGGGTGGCAACGACGTAGAACCCGACGATGTTGGCCGGCAGCGCGACCGGCAGGGTGAGGAAGCCACCCAGTCCCGTCACGAACCCGTTCGCCGCTGCCAGCTTCTTGTGGCTGGAGATGACGTCCTCGATCGCGGCGTTCACGTCCTTGCGGCGAGCCCGCGCCTTCTGCGCCACCTCCACCGCTGGGTCGAGCGGACCCACCCCGTCGATACCGGCGTCGACCAGCTTGCTCACCAGCGTCGAGGCCGCCTGCTCCAGCCCGCTCGACTCCCGCTCCTCGGGCCTGCCCTTGCGTCCCCACGACATGCAGCGACCTCCCTGGTCGGATTCGTCAGCTTCCCGGATTCTGCCCATCATTGGCCTGTGCTGCTCGCCGACGTCGCCGCCGCGGTCCAGGAGGTCGCCGCGACGTCGTCGCGCTCCGCGAAGGCCCGCCGGCTCGCCGAGACACTGCGGGCCGCCAGGACCGAGGACCTGCCGGTCGTCGTCGCGTACCTGTCCGGGGAGCTGCGCCAGCGCCGCACGGGTATCGGCTGGCGCACGCTGGCCGACCGGCCCCCGCCCGCCACGGAGACGACGCTCACCGTCCACGACGCCGACGAGACGTTCGCTCGGGCCGAGCGTACGTCGGGAACCGGCGCTGACGGCGTCCGGCGCGATCTCGTGCACTCCCTGTTCTCGCGGGCCACAGCGGCCGAGCAGCAGCTGCTGGCCGCGTTGATCGCCGGGGAGCTACGCCAGGGCGCGGCCGGCGGGGTGCTCGCCGACGCCATCGCGGTCGCCTCGGGCGCCGATCCCGCCGTCGTCCGCCGCGCGCTCACCCTGTCCGGCAGCCTGCCGGAGGTCGCGGTCGCCGCCCTGTCCGCACCCGACGCCGACACCGCGAACAAGTACCTCGCCGACTTCGGACTCACGGTCGGCCGTGCCCTCGGTCCGATGCTCGCCCAGTCCGCACCGTCGGTGGCCGACGCCCTGGAGCGCACCGGTCCCGCCGCCGTGGAGTGGAAGCTCGACGGCATCCGGGTCCAGGTACACCGCGACGGCGAGCAGGTCCGCGTCTTCACCCGCAGCCTCGATGACGTCACCGACCGCGTCCCGGAGACGGTCGAGGCCGTGCGTGCCCTGGCGGTCACGACCGTCGTCGCCGACGGGGAGCTCATCGCCCTGGACGGCAGCGGGGAGCTGCTGTCCGCGCGCCCGCTCCCGTTCCAGCAGACCTCCTCCCGCGTCGCCACGAGGACGACGCCACGCACTCCCGGCACAGACGCTCAGCCGCCGCTCACCACAGTGCCGCTCACAACAGTGCTTTTCGACCTGCTCCACCTGGACGGGACAGACCTGCTCGACGAGCCCTACGCCGTCCGCCGTGCCGAGCTGGAACGAGTGGCACCCGGTCTGGCGGTCCCCGCAAGCCGCGTGACCGCCGTCCAGGATGCGGAGCAGTTCGCGGCCGACGCGCTGGCGCGCGGGCACGAGGGAGTGGTCGTGAAGGCGCTGGAGGCGCCGTACGCCATGGGCCGGCGCGGCGCCGCCTGGGTGAAGGTGAAGCCCCGCACCACGTTCGACCTCGTCGTGCTGGCAGCGGAGTGGGGCCACGGCCGGCGAACCGGCTGGCTGTCGAACCTCCACCTCGGCGCCCGCGACCCCATGGGCGAGTACGGGCCGCCGGGCGGGTTCGTGATGCTCGGCAAGACGTTCAAGGGCATGACCGACGAGCTGCTGCGCTGGCAGACCGGGAAGCTGCAGGAGATCGCGACCGGCGGCACGCGCGGGCGGGTGGACGTCCGGCCCGAGCTGGTCGTCGAGATCGCGCTCGACGGCGTGCAGACCTCGCCCCGCTACCCGGCGGGGATGGCGCTGCGGTTCGCGCGGGTCCTGCGGTACCGGCCGGACAAGACAGCGGACGAGGCGGACACCGTGGACGACGTCAGGCGGCTCCACGTCGGAGGCTGCCGTCCGCCTCGTCCGCGGCGCTGGAGCCGCGCCGCGCCTGCGCCATCGTGCGTCCGAACGACGCCGTCAATCCGAGCACGACCGCCGCGACCAGCAGCGCGCCCGCCACACCAGTGCCCATCCCGGCGAGCGCGCCGACCACCACGGCGCCGATCGCCGTGCCGGTGTCGAACGAGGCGTTCCACACTGCGCTCGCCGTCGCAGCGGACTCACGACCCACCCTCGCCACGGCGATGACGAGGGTGAGGTTCTGCACCGCCCCGTAGCTGATCCCGAACACCG
>JASBSH010000423.1 GCA_030149025.1 Actinomycetales bacterium
GTGCCGAGGACGCGGTGGGTGGCGCCGGCGAAGCGCAGGAACAGGTACATGACGACGTGGACCAGCAGGATGCCGAGCGCAACGGCCACGTAGTCGGCCGGGACCTGCGAGCGCTGGACGAACACCATCGTCGCCACGATCGCTCCCGGACCGGCCATCAGCGGGGTGCCGAGTGGGACGAGGGCGACGTTGACGTCCTTCGCGGCCTCGGGGTCGGACTCCCTGCCCATCAGAAGCTCGAGGGCGATGAGCAGGAGCAGCAGCCCGCCCGCCGTCTGCAGCGCGGGCAGCGTGATGTTCAGGTAGTCCAGGATCCGCTGGCCGAACACCGCGAACACCACGATGACGATGAACGCCACCAGCACAGCCTGGCGGGCCGCCCGGATCCGGGATGTGCGCGTCATGGTGGACGTCAGGCCGAGGAAGATCGGCAGTGTCCCGGGCGGGTCCATGATCACGAAGAGCGTCACGAAGCTTTCCGTGAGCAAGCGGATGTTGACGAGGTTCTCGATGCCGTCCATCAGCGGGCTATCTCGGTCATCAGCCGGTAGTCCGGTCCATCAGGGCCGCACGACCTTGCCGACACCCAGTTCCTCGATCTGCTCGAGCACCTGGGGCGACGTGGTGAACTCACCGAGACGGTTCTGCTTCCCGGAGCCGTGGTAGTCGCTGGCCCCGGTGACGAACAGGCCGTGGGCCTTCGCGATCTGGCGCAGCCGCTGCCGCGCTTCGGGAGGGTTGTCCCTGTGGTCGGCCTCGAGACCTGCGAGGCCGGCGTCCACCATCTCCTCGACGACGTCCTCGCCGACGACCCGGCCGCGTGCACTGGCGAGCGGGTGAGCGAACACCGGGACACCACCGGCCTCGCGGATGAGCCGCACCGCCTCGATCGCGTCCGGCGCGTAGTGGCGGACGTAGTAGCGCGAGCGACCGTGGAGGATCGTGGCGAACGCTGCGTCCCGGCTGTCCACGTGACCGCGCGCCACCAGCGCGTCGGCGATGTGGGGTCGCCCGAGGGTGGTGCCCTCGTCGGCCTGCGCGGCGACGTCCTCCCAGTCCAGCTCGTAGTCCTCGGCGATGCGCTCGACCATGCGCCGGGCCCGGTACTCCCGGGAGTCGCGCGCCGCGTCCATCTCCGACAGCAGACCCTGCGCCGTCGGGTCCTGCAGATAGCTGAGCATATGCACGCTGATGCCGCCGTGCGTGCACGAGACCTCGGTGCCGGGCACGAACGCGACGCCGTACTTCACGGCAGCGGCGGCCGCGTCGTCCCAGCCCGCGGTCGTGTCGTGGTCGGTGAGGGCGACGACGTCGAGGCCGGCACGCGCTGCGGCACGCATCACCTGTGCCGGCGGCTCTGTCCCGTCCGACACGGTGGAGTGCGTGTGCAGATCGATTCGCACTCGCCGGAGCCTAGTGAAAGCTGGGCGTCGCGGTCGCTCCACCCCGTCTCGCACGAGTGCTGCGAACCTGTCGCGACACACCGGCGTGTCAAGCGAACAGGCAGCATTCTTGGGCGGGCAGCACTTGCGCAAAGGCCGCTTACACGGCACGGTCGCATCGTGGATTCCTGCCGGTGCCCACGCTGCGGGACGAACGTGCGTCCTCCGGGGGTGTGGGCGAGCGCCTGGCGCTGCCCCCAGCACGGTGAGATCCACCCGCTGCAGCCGTCACGGGCACCGAAGCAGGAGCTGCTCGACGACCTCGCGACCCGCTCGCAGGTACCGGTGTGGGTCCCTTGGCCGATGCCGACCGGCTGGTTGTTCAGCGGCGTTGCCGAGGCGGGTACGCCAAAGACGGGGCCGCAGGCCGTCGTCGTGGCCTGCTCCGGGCCGAACCCCGCACCGCATCCGGGCGAACCCGGGGGACGGACCGCCGAGCTGCTGCTGGTCGCCGAAGCACCAGGCGTGGGGCTGGGCGCGTACCTGGCCGGCCTGGACGACGTGGATCCGGGCGGCTCCGTGGCGGAAGGGCCTCCGCACGCCAGGATCCGAGCGAACGGCCACACCACGGCGCTCTGGCATCTCGACAGCGCCTCTGACCGAGCCGTGTACGTCGGGGAAGCGGGGGGTGTCTGGCTCTACCTGGTGCTCTGGCCGGCGAGCGCGGGGGTGCTGCTCGCCGAGTCGCTCCACCTGACGGACGTGAGGCAGGGCACGAACGGGCGCGCCGCCGTCCAGCCCCCCGCGGGCGCGCCGTCGCCCCGGCTGCCGTGAGCTGTGAACCGGGATTTCATGATCACGAGCATGACTGGGTGGCGAGCTGGGGTAGTGCGCGCCGGGTTCACACGGGCGGAAGCACGCCCCAATCGTCCAGGGTCTGCCGCAGCAAGGGCGCGAGGGGCAGCCGGGCGAGACCGTCCAGATCGACCCAGGTGACGTCGTCCGCGTCATCGCCCGCGACCGCGTCCGTCGGGCTGCCCTGCGCGAGCGTGCACTCGTAGTCGCGGATGACGAAGACGTCGCCGCCCGGCGCGTCACGCTCGACCTGGCCGACCAGGCGGCCGACCTCGACGACGAGTCCTGTCTCCTCGGCGACCTCGCGGGCGACGGCGGTGGCGTCGTCCTCACCCGGCTCGACCTTGCCGCCCGGGATCGTCCAGGTACCGGCCGCGGGAGGATTCGCGCGGCGCACGAGCAGCAGCCGACCGTCGTCGTGGACGATCGCGCCGACACAGTCGATCCGCATGGTTCAGGCTACGAGCGCTCGCTCACGTTCGGTGCCGGGCGAGCCGGCTGCTCACCCCCGCGCGCATCGAGGTAGCTCTGCTTCGGGACCATCACCTTGCGGCGGAACGTGCACACCACCGTGCCGTCCTGCTTGTAGCCGATCGTCTCGACGTAGACGACCCCACGGTCGTCCTTCGACTTGGACTCCCACTTGTCCAGCACGGTCGTCTCGCCATAGATCGTGTCGCCGTGGAACGTCGGCGCCACGTGCTTGAGCGACTCGACCTCGAGATTGGCGATCGCCTTGCCCGACACGTCCGGGACGCTCATGCCGAGCAGCAGCGAGTAGACGTAGTTGCCGACCACGACGTTCTTGCCGAACTGGGTGGTCTCGCCCGCGTAGTGCGCGTCCAGGTGCAGCGGGTGGTGGTTCATGGTGATGAGGCAGAACAGGTGGTCGTCGTACTCGGTGACCGTCTTGCCGGGCCAGTGCTTGTAGACAGCCCCGACCTCGAACTCCTCGTAGGTTCGGCCGAACTGCATTGCTGCTCTCCTCCGCTGCGGGTCCACGACGTCGCGCCATCGTGCCGGAGCGGCCCGCGGCGTGGCAGGTGCTCACACCGTGCTTTTGCCCACACGGGCAGGTCCTCGTACCCGCGCACGGCACGGGTGGAGGGACCACCGGAGACGAGGTCGTCGGCAACCAGCTCGAGCAGCCGGGCGTAGAACGGTGACCCGAGCCGGGCGCATGCCCGTGCCTGCTGGTGCACCTGAGCGACCAGGCCCGGGAACTGCCGCGATCGGTCGTCCACGAAACCGCACGGTAGTTCCAAGATGCCAGGATGGGGCCATGAGCGAGCAGACTCCGGACACGCCCGAGACCGTGCCGAGCGCGGTGGACGCGCAGCCGCTGGAGGAACGCGGCTCGAACCGCAGCCAGCGCCCGACGTCGGAGGCGTTCAAGGCGTTCATCGCGCAGGGCTGGGCTCCGCGAAGTGAGAAGCTGCCACAGCGTCTCGAGGTCGCGGACTATGCCGCCGCACGGCGGGAGAAGGTGAGCGAGGCGTTCGGCGGTGAGCGCCTCGTCCTGCCCGCCGGTCCGCTGAAGGTGCGCAGCAACGACACCGACTACCGGTTCCGCCCGCACTCGGCGTTCGCCCACCTCACCGGTCTCGGCACGGACCGCGAGCCCGACGCCGTCCTGGTGCTCGACCCGAAGCCGGACGGTGGCCACGACTCGGTCCTGTACTTCCGCCCGCGTGCCGGCCGTGACACCGAGGAGTTCTACGCCGACGCCCGGTACGGCGAGCTGTGGGTCGGCGCCCGGCCCAGTCTCGAGGAGGTCGAGGCCGAGACCGGTCTGCACTGCCGGCACATCGACCAGCTGCCGGACGCGCTGCGCAAGGACGTCGGCGCGGACGGCGTCCGGGTGCGGGTGGTCCCGGGTGCGGACCCACGGGTCGAGCGAGAGGTGGCGGAGGCACGGGCGGCCAACGGGCTGACCGACGAGGAGTACGCGGACCTCGACAACGCCCTGGCCGAGTTCGTCTCGGAGCTGCGGCTCGTCAAGGACGCGTGGGAGATCAAGCAGATGCGCCTGGCGGTGCACGCGACCGCCCGCGGGTTCGCGGAGATCGTGCGCGCGCTGCCGGACGCCGTCGGGCACCCGCGGGGAGAACGCGTGGTGGAGACCGCGTTCGAGTCCGTTGCGCGCCGTGAGGGCAACGGCGTCGGTTACGACACCATCGCAGCGGCCGGCAACCATGCGTGCACGCTGCACTGGATCCGCAACGACGGCGTGGTGCGCGAGGGTGAGCTGGTGCTGGTCGACGCGGGCGTGGAGGTCGACTCCCTCTACACCGCGGACGTGACGCGCACGCTGCCGGTGAACGGCGAGTTCACGGACGCGCAGCGCAAGGTCTACCAGGCGGTGCTCGACGCCGCGGACGCCGCGTTCACTGTTGCCAAGCCCGGCAACAAGTTTCGCGACCTGCACGACGCGGCGATGAAGGTGATCGCAGATCGGCTCGCAGAGTGGGGTCTGCTACCGGTGAGCGCCGAGGAGTCGCTCGACACGGAAAAGGGCGGGTACCACCGGCGCTGGATGGTGCACGGGACCTCACACCACCTCGGCATCGACGTGCACGACTGCGCACAGGCTCGCCGCGAGATGTACCTGGACGCCGAGCTGCGTCCGGGCATGGTGTTCACCATCGAGCCGGGCCTCTACTTCAAGGCCGACGACCTGTCCGTCCCCGAGGAGCTGCGCGGAATCGGCGTCCGGATCGAGGACGACGTGCTGCTGACCGAGGACGGCTGCGAGAACCTCTCTGCCATGCTGCCGCGCAAACCGGACGAGATCGAGGAGTGGATGGGGAGCCTCCGGAGCTGACTCATGCCTGCTGACCACACCGACCAGATCAGCGACAGCCAGTACGAAGACCCCTACACCGAACGGAACGCCACCCGGCGCCGGAACACGCTGGTGCTCGTCGCCGTCGCCGCCGCCGTGTGCCTCGTGGGCACGCTGCTCGCGGTCAAAGGGCTCACCAGCGGCGGTGGCGGCCGCGTTGCGGCGACCGCGGGCGGGGAC
>JASBSH010000032.1 GCA_030149025.1 Actinomycetales bacterium
GCGTTGCGCAGCAGCCAGTAGTACGCCGTGTACCCGACCAGGGAGCCGAACACGACGAGATAGGACAGCGCCAGGGCGCCCTGCGTGGGGAGCCCACCGGCGAGTGCCTCCCGCATCCGGGGCGCCTCACCCGTGGCGAGCCCGCTGAGAACGAGGGCGGCACACGCGCAGACCATCTGCCAGACGGCGGAGACGAACGGGTCGCGCGGCATGGCGAGCCGACCGGACGCGAACGAGCCGGTCGCCCACAGGAAGGTGGCGAGGACGACGAGCAGGGTGCTGGCGAGCGGGATGGCGTCACCGTTACCCCCGGGCCGGGCGAGCACCGCGACGCCGGCGAACCCGACCGCGGTCCCGAGCCAGGTGGCCAGCCCGGGCCGGTCGCCGCTGAGCGCGCGGAAGCCGACCAGCCACAGCGGTGTGGTGGCCACCAGGAGTGCCGCCAGGCCGCTCGGCACGTCCTGCTCGGACACCGCGACCAGGCCGTTGCCGCCGAGCAGCAGGAAGATCCCGACCACGGCGCTGCCCGCAAGCTCCCGACGGGTGACGGCCAGCCGACGCCATCCGCCCCTGGCCGCCAGCAGCAGCGCGAGGAGCGGGCCGGCGAGGAGGAACCGGACTCCCATGGACAGAAGCGGCGGCAGGCCCTCGGTGACCACGACCCGGATCGCCAGATACGTCGAGCCCCAGACGACGTAGACGACGACGAGAGCCAGCCACACCTGGGCCCCGAGCCCGGTCCGGGAGTCATGGGACGAGTGCACGGCTGAACTCTCGCACGTCGCTTCCGTCCACCGACAGTGCGTTTCGGGACACGTCCCGTCGGACCGGTGCCCATCCTCGGATACGGTGTGGCCAGACTGTGAGCCCCACCACGTCGGCGGCGTCCCGCGTCATCGCGCGGGACGTCGTCCCACCGCTCCCGAGGCGGGCGACCCCCGCCGACCGGGGCAGGACCGAGGAGTGCACGTGACCGACAGCGCCGTCGGCACCAGAGCGGAGACCCGCCGCGGCGGGCCCGAGATGGTGCAGCTGCTCACCCCCGAGGGTGAGCGAGTGAAAAGTCCGGTCAGCCCGGACAGTCCCGAGCAGGCCGAGTACGACCAGATCGCCTCCGAGCTGAGCACCGAGGACCTCCGCGGCATGTACCGCGACATGGTGCTGGTCCGCCGGGTGGACGCGGAGGCCACGAACCTGCAGCGCCAGGGCGAGCTGGGCATCTGGGCCAGCCTGCTGGGCCAGGAGGCCGCGCAGATCGGCTCCGGCCGGGCCACCCGGGAGCAGGACTACGTCTTCCCGACCTACCGGGAGCACGGGGTGGCGTGGACGCGGGGTGTGGACCCGGTGACGCTGCTGGGCCTGTTCCGCGGCGCCAGTCACGGCGGGTGGGACCCGAACGCCCACAACTTCCAGCTCTACACGATCGTCATCGGCTCCCAGACCCTGCACGCCACCGGGTACGCGATGGGCGTGCAGCGTGACGGCACGGTCGGCACCGGCGACCCGGCCCGCGACACCGCCGTCATCGCCTACTTCGGGGACGGCGCGAGCGCGCAGGGCGACGTGAACGAGGCGTTCGTGTACTCGAGCGTGTTCAACGCGCCGATGGTCTTCTTCTGCCAGAACAACCAGTGGGCGATCTCGGAGCCGAACGAGCGGCAGACCCGGATCCCGCTCTACCAGCGTGCCAGGGGTTTCGGGTTCCCGGGCGTGCGGGTCGACGGCAACGACGTGATCGCGGTGTACGCCGTCACCAAGGCTGCTCTCGACCGTGCCCGTGCGGGTGAGGGCCCGACGCTGATCGAGGCGTTCACCTACCGGATGGGCGCGCACACCACCACCGACGACCCGACGCGCTACCGCATCGCCGCCGAGGTCGAGGAGTGGAAGCTGAAGGACCCGATCGCCCGGCTCAAGGCCTACCTGTCCCGGGGCGGGCTGGCGGACGCGGAGTTCTTCGCCTCCGTGGACGCCGATGCCGACGACCTCGCCGCGCACGTGCGCAAGGCGTGCCAGGAGATGCCGGACCCCGATCCGGTGACGATGTTCGACCACGTCTACACCGAGCCGCATCCGCAGATCGACGCGGAACGGCGGTGGTTCGCCGAGTACTCCGAGTCGTTCGCCGACGGGGCAGAAGAAGGCGCGGCAGCACAGGAGGTGGCCCGGTGACCACGCAGAAGCTCTCGCTCGCAAAGGGCATCAACGCCGGTCTGCGGGCGGCCATGGAGGCGGAGCCGAAGGTCGTCGTCATGGGGGAGGACGTCGGCAAGCTGGGCGGCGTCTTCCGGATCACCGATGGTCTGCAGAAGGACTTCGGCGAGGACCGTGTCATCGACACGCCACTGGCGGAGTCGGGGATCATCGGCACGGCAATCGGTCTCGCGCTGCGCGGGTACCGGCCGGTGTGCGAGATCCAGTTCGACGGCTTCATCTTCCCCGCCTACGACCAGATCGTCAGCCAGCTCGCGAAGATGACCTACCGCGCCAAGGGATCGGTGAAGATGCCGGTCGTGATCCGCGTGCCGTTCGGTGGCGGCATCGGCGCGGTGGAGCACCACAGCGAGTCCCCCGAGGCGTACTTCGCGCACACACCGGGTTTGCGGATCGTGTCGTGCTCCAACCCCACGGACGGCTACTGGATGATCCAGCAGGCGATCGCCAGCGACGACCCGGTCATGTTCTTCGAGCCGAAGCGCCGCTACCACGAGAAGGCCGTGGAGGTGGACCTGGACACCCCACCCGGCCCGCTCTACTCCGCGCGCGTGGTCCGGGAGGGCGAGCACGTCACCGTCGCCTGCTATGGCCCGATGGTGAAGACGGCGCTGGAGGCAGCGGCCGCGGCGGCGGAGGAGGGGAAGAGCCTGGAGGTCATCGACCTCCGCGCGCTGTCCCCGATCGACTGGGCCACGCTCGAGGCGTCGGTGCTCAAGACCGGCCGGCTCGTCGTCGTCCACGAGGCGCCGGTGGTGCTCGGTCTCGGGTCGGAGATCTCCGCGCGCATCACGGAGGACTGCTTCTACGCCCTCGAGGCGCCGGTGCTGCGGGTCGGCGGGTTCTCCACCCCCTACCCGGCCAGCCGGGTGGAGGAGGAGTACCTGCCCGACCTGGACCGCATCCTCGACGCTGTCGACCGATCCCTCGCCTACTGAGAAAGGGAGGACGAAAAATGGCTGATATCAAGCAGTTCCGCCTCCCGGACGTCGGTGAGGGCCTGGTCGAGGCGGAGATCGTCTCGTGGAAGGTCAAACCCGGTGACACCGTGCAGGTAAACACCGTGCTGGTGGAGATCGAGACGGCGAAGTCCCTGGTCGAGCTGCCGTCCCCGTGGGCCGGTGCCGTTTCCGAGCTGCTCGTCGACGAGGGCACGACCGTCGACGT
>JASBSH010000039.1 GCA_030149025.1 Actinomycetales bacterium
AGCGTCCCCACGATCGAGGCGCTGAGCACGAACAAGGCCGCGAAGGTGATCGCGCTCGGGTCGGTCTTCGGTGACGACAAGCGGCTCGCGAGCCGGCTCGCCGTCGTGCGCACCGGCGTCCAGCTGCCGGGCGGCGGCCAGACGCTGTTCCCCGGACGGCGCGTGGTCGCGTTGTACGGGCGCCCCGGCACCGCATCCCTCGGCGTGCTCGGTGAGCAGCCGGTCGACGAGGCGGTCGAGAGAGCGAAGAAGACGGCCGCACAGTACGACTCCCTCAGTGACCGGCCCGTCGTGCCGGGCTTCGAGATCATCGCGACCGTCGCGTCGGGTGCACCGGGAAAGGACGGCGACTACTCCTCGGAGGCAAGCGTCGAGGAGCTCCGGCCGTGGGTGGACGCAGCGCGAGCAGCCGGTGTGTACGTGCTGCTCGACCTGCAGCCGGGCAGGACCGACTTCCTCACCCAGGCGAAGCGGTACACCGAGCTGCTGTCGCAGCCGCACGTCGGGCTGGCGCTCGACCCGGAGTGGCGGCTGAAGCCCGGGCAGCGGCATCTGCGGCAGATCGGGTCGGTCGACGTGGCGGAGGTGAACGCCACCGCCGCCTGGCTCGCGGGGCTCACGCGCGAGAAGAACCTGCCGCAGAAGCTGTTCGTGGTGCACCAGTTCCGGCGGTCGATGATCAAGGACCGGGAGAAGCTGGACACCGGTTACGACGAGCTGGCGGTGACGCTCCACGCCGACGGGAACGGGACCCCTGGCGAGAAGCTTGCGACCTGGCGGGCGGTGCGCGCAAATGCGCCTGCGGGCGTGTCCTGGGGGTGGAAGAACTTCTACGACGAGGACCGCCCGACGTTCACGCCGAAGCAGACCTACGACGTCGAACCCGTCCCTGACCTGGTGACGTACCAATAAGCAGCCGCCGGGCACGGAAACGCACTCTGATCGAATGAGCCCGAATTCGATCACGAAAGTGAGCGTTCGGTCACCAGAGCCGTGCTTGTGAGAGATTTCACGAAGTGGCCCCACATCTGTGATGTCGGCTGTCCACATGGCGGGCTAACGTGACGGCAAGCCCGGAACGAGGACGTCCGAGGTCAGTGGTCTTTCACGCTGGTGAACATTCAGGGACGCCCCTAAGTGGAGCCCTTGGCGAACAGCGCGTGGAGCACGGCCACCGGACTGCTCGTCACTTGGCACGTCGGCGGCCAAACACGCGGAAGGACGCGAAGTCCATGACCACCACCACCCCTGATGAGGGAGTAACGACTCAACCCACCCGCCACGCCAGGCTCGCCGCCTGGGTGCGGGAGGTTGCGGAGCTGACCCAGCCGGACGCCGTCCACTGGTGCGACGGCTCCGAAGAGGAGTGGGAGAGGCTGACCGACGAGCTCGTCGAGACGGGCACCTTCGTCCGGCTCGACCCGTCGAAGAAGCCCAACTCGTTCTGGGCGGCCTCGGACCCGACCGACGTCGCGCGGGTCGAGGACCGGACGTTCATCTGCTCTCGCGAGGAGAAGGACGCCGGCCCCACGAACAACTGGATGGCCCCGGACGAGATGAAGGCCATCATGACCGACCTCTACCGGGGGTCGATGCGCGGCCGCACGATGTACGTCATCCCGTTCGTGATGGGTCACCTCGAGTCCGAGAAGCCCATGTTCGGCGTGGAGATCACCGACTCCGCATACGTGGTCGTGTCCATGCGGATCATGGCTCGGATGGGCACCTCGGTGCTGCGCCGCATCGAGGAGCTGGACGCCGGCTTCGTGCCGGCCCTGCACTCGGTGGGCGCTCCGCTCGAGCCGGGCCAGAAGGACGTGCCGTGGCCCTGCAGCGACACCAGGTACATCGTCCAGTTCCCCGAGGAGCGGATGATCTGGAGCTACGGCTCCGGGTACGGGGGCAACGCCCTGCTGGGCAAGAAGTGCTACTCGCTGCGCATCGCGTCGGTGATGGCGCGCGACGAGGGTTGGATGGCGGAGCACATGCTGATCCTCAAGCTCACCTCCCCCGAGCAGAAGGTCCACTACGTCGCCGCCGCGTTCCCGAGCGCCTGCGGCAAGACGAACCTCGCGATGCTTCAGCCGACCATTCCCGGGTGGAAGGTCGAGACCCTCGGCGACGACATCGCCTGGATGCGCTTCGGTGAGGACGGCCGGCTCTACGCCGTCAACCCCGAGTTCGGCTTCTTCGGCGTCGCCCCGGGCACGAACGCGAAGACCAACCCGAACGCGATGCGCACGCTGGACCGCGGCAACTCCATCTTCACCAACGTCGCCCTCACCGAGGACGGCGACATCTGGTGGGAGGGCCTGGAGAACACTCCGGCCCACGCCACGTCCTGGAAGAAGCAGCCCTGGACGCCGGACTCCGAGGAGCTGTCCAGCCACCCGAACAGCCGCTACTGCACGCCGATCAAGCAGTGCCCGATCCTGGCGCCGGAGTACGACGACCCGAACGGTGTGCCGATCTCGGCGATCCTGTTCGGCGGCCGGCGCAAGACGACGATCCCGTTGGTGACCGAGGCCCGCGACTGGGTGCACGGCACGTTCATGGGTGCCACGCTGTCGTCCGAGACGACCGCGGCGGCCACCGGTGCGGTCGGCGTCGTGCGGCGTGACCCGATGGCCATGCTGCCGTTCATCGGCTACAACGCCGACGACTACTTCCAGCACTGGATCAAGCTCGGCAAGGACGCCGACGCCACGAAGCTGCCGCGGATCTTCTACGTCAACTGGTTCCGTCGCGACGACGAGGGCAACTTCGTCTGGCCGGGCTTCGGCGAGAACTCGCGTGTGCTGAAGTGGATCATCGAGCGCATCGAGGGCACCGCCGTCGCCGAGGAGACCCCGATCGGCCGCGTGCCGACCGCCGAGTCGCTCGACACCGACGGGCTTGACGTGACGCCCGAGGGCCTCGCCACCTGCCTCAAGGTCGACGTCGAGGAGTGGAAGCAGGAGGTCCCGCAGATCGAGGAGTGGTTCGCCAAGTTCGGCGACTCGCTGCCGACCATGCTGCACGTCGAGCTCGACGGGCTGAAGACGCGCCTCGGCATGCACTGACCCGCTCCACCTCCACGGTGATCATGAAATCCCGGTTCACCCGTGAACCGGGATTTCATGATCACGAACGAGGTTGGGTATGACGGAAGGGCCTCGGTACCTATGCGGTACCGGGGCCCTTCTCGTGACGCGGAGGCGGAGGGATTTGAACCCTCGATGGGGGATGAGCCCCAAACCCGCTTAGCAGGCGGGCGCCATAGACCGGACTAGGCGACGCCTCCTCGGCCACGTCAGGGTAGCCGTCCGGGGTCCGAGCGGGCAAAGCAGCCTTCCCGTGAACCGGGATCTCATGATCACGCACTCAGGGGTGCCGCGGGAGCCGCGGCGACATCTAGCCGACATCACGCCGAGCCCTTCTCTGTCGGAGCACGAGAGAATGGTGGAATGGAGCCGACCGGCGTGAGCAGCCGCCGGCGCGAAGCTGCGAGAGGTCCGATCGGTGGCAACTGACGCACTGCCCTCGCGGCGTGCCGTGCGCGCACGCGCCCGGCACGAGGCCGCGCGGCGTAAGTTCGGCGGCCACGCCGCGGCGCAGGGGCGACACGCCAGCGTCGTCGGGGACGGGCTCGGACGGTTGCTCGGCTGGACGACGGCAGGCGCGATCCTGCCCGGGCTCGGTTTCCTCGTGGCCGGCAGACGACGTCTCGGGACGGCGCTGCTCGGCCTGGTCGGGCTCGTCACCGTCGCCGGGGTCGCCCTGGTCGCGTCGGGTGTCGTCACCAATCTCGGCCTGAAGGCGGCGGTGCGCCCCAAGGTCCTGCTCGCGATCGCGGTGCTCGCCATCCTCGTCGGAGTGCTCTGGTCCGCCGTGATCGTCGGCGGGCACCGGGCCCTGCGCCGAGTCCGCTACCGTCCGAGCCAGAACCTGCTGAGCGCCGTCCTGGTTTTCGCTCTCGTCGTGGGGGTGCTCGTGCCGACGGGCACGATCGCGAGGTACGCGCTCGCCCAGCGTGGCGTCGTCCTCAATGTCTTCAAGGGAAGCGAGAACCGCGACCCGAACCTCGCTGCGCCGGACGTCACGGCCAAGGATCCGTGGGCGACGACGCCGCGGGTGAACGTGCTGCTGATCGGGTCGGACGCCGGCTCCAACCGGACGGGGACCCGCCCCGACACGCTGATCGTCGCCAGCATCGACACGAAGTCCGGCAACACGGTGCTGCTGAGCCTTCCCCGCAACCTGCAGAACGTGCCGTTCCCGCCGGGGACCCCGGGGGCGAGGGAGTGGCCGAACGGGTTCGACTGCGGCGACGGGTGTCTGCTCAACGCGATCTGGACGTGGGCGGAGCAGCGCAAGGACCTGTTCCCCGGTGACCCGCAGCCGGGGCTGACGGCAACGCGGCAGGCGGTGAGCGCCACACTCGGCCTGAGCGTCGACTACTACGCCCTGGTGAACCTGCGTGGTTTCCAAGACGTCGTCAACGCCATGGGCGGGGTCGAGATCAACGTCGAACGGCCGCTGCCGATCGGCCGCAGTGACAGGTACGTGCAACCGGGTCGGCGCGTCCTGAACGGCTACGACGCGCTGTGGTACGCCCGCTCGCGCCGCGACTCCAGCGACTACGACCGGATGAGGCGACAGCGGTGCCTCATCGGCGCGGCGATCGACCAGGCCGATCCGGTGAAGCTGGCGCTGGCCTTCCCCCAGCTCGCCGCCTCGGCGCAGCGCAACGTCGAGACCGACATCCCGAGCTCGCACCTCGACGCGTTCGTCCAGCTCGCGCTGCGTGTCAAGGACGCCAAGGTGACGAGCCTCGCGTTCACCGACGAGGTCATCCGCCCCGCGGACCCGAACTTCACGGAGATCCGGGCCGCGGTGAAGAGGGCCGTCGCGGACACCGAGAAGGCACCGCCGACCGCCGACCCGCAGCCCAAGCCGACGGCGTCTGCCAGCCCCAGCGAGACCGCGACGCCTACGCCTTCCCCGACCAAGAGCAAGTCGGACACCGAGGCGCCCGTGCCGAACCCCGACCGTGCCCAGGACCTGAACGTCGTCTGCGGCTGACCCGCCCGCTCAGGCGGTCGTCGTCACCTCGTACTCGCCTTCGGCGTAGCGACGACGCAGCACCTTCTTGTCGAACTTGCCGACGCTCGTCTTGGGCACCTCGTCGATGAACGCCCACCGCTCCGGCAGCTGCCAGTCGGCGACCTTCCCGCGCAGGAAGTCGCGCAGCTCGTCAGCGGTGACGGTCTGCCCCGGCTCGATCACCACGGTGGCCAGCGGCCGCTCCCCCCACCGCTCGTCCGGGACGCCGACGACGCTCGCCTCGCGCACCTTCGGGTGTGCCATCAACGCGTTCTCCAGGTCGACGGAGCTGATCCACTCACCGCCGGACTTGATGACGTCCTTCGCGCGGTCCGTCAGCCGCAGGAAGCCGTCGGGCGTGAGCGAGCCGACGTCCCCTGTCCGCAGCCAGCCGTCGTCGAACTTGGCGAGCGACTCGGCGTCCGGCTCCTCGCCCGGCGCCAGGTAGTACGAGGCGGTGATCCACGGCCCGCGCACCTCGAGCTCACCGACGCTCTCGCCGTCCCACGGGACCTCCTCACCGCCGGGCCCGACCAGCCGGCCCTCGACGAGCGGCGCCAGCCGACCCTGGGTCTCCCGGTAGCGCCACGCCTCCTCGCCGGTCACTCCGGCGGGCGGCTTCGCAACCGTGCCGAGCGGCGACATCTCCGTCATGCCCCAGGCGTGCAGCACATGGACGCCGTGGCGGGTCTCGAAGTCGCGCATCAGCTGCGGCGGGCACGCCGAGCCGCCGACGATCGCGCGCTCGAGGGAGGACACGTCGACCGGTGTGCCGGCGTCCGCCTGTGCGTCGAGGTAGTGGAGCAGGTCCAGCCAGATCGTCGGCACCGCGCCGGCCGACGTCACCCGCTCGGACTCGATCATCCTGGCGAGCGGCTCGGCCTGCAGGAAACGGTCCGGCATGACGATCGAGGCGCCGCTCATCAGCGCCGCGTACGGCAGCCCCCACGCGTTCGCGGGGAACATCGGCACCACCGCGAGCACCCGGTCGAGGTGGCTCATGCCGAGGGTCGAGGTCATGCACAGCTGCATCGTGTGCAGGTAGTTCGACCGGTGGGAGTAGACGACGCCCTTGGGGTTGCCCGTGGTCCCGGACGTGTAACACATTGCGGCGCCGTCGTTCTCGTCGAGCTGCGGCCACTCGAACGTCGCGTCCTCGGCATCGAGCAGTGTTCGGTAGTCGTGTACCTCCGGGCCGGCCGCGGCCAGCGCCTCCCTCGTCTCCTCCGGCAACGGCCCGTTGACGATCACGTGACGGACGCTCTTCAGGTGCGGCAGCAGCTTCGAGAACGGCGCCGCCAACGAGTTGTCCACGACGACGATCTCGTCCTCGGCGTGGTTGGCGACGTAGACGAGCTGCTCGGGGAACAGCCGGATGTTGAGGGCGTGCAGCACCGCCCCCATGCTCGGCGCCGTCAGGTACAGCGCGAGGTGCTCGACGTTGTTCCACATGAAGGTGGCGACGCGCTGGTCGCCGTCGATCCCGAGCCTGCGCAGGGCGTTGGCCAGCCTGGCGCAGTCCTGGCCGAGCTCACCGAACGTCGTTCGTCGCGGTCCCTCAGCCGTCCAGGTCACGACCTCGGACTCCGCGAACAACCTCGTCCCGTACGTGAGGATCTGGGAGATGAGAAGCGGGGGTGTCTGCATCGTGCTGCGCACTGCGGCTCCTTCGTCGGCGGACGTCGTGGCGCCAGAGTGCCTCACCCAGGACCGATGCGGAAGGGTTCTCCGCCAACCTACGATCACCTGGTGACCGGACGAAGCGGGCGAAGCGGCCTGCGCAACGCGATCATGCTCGGAACCGCCGTCGTGCTCGTCGCTGCACTGGTCGGCGGCCTGTTGTGGGTCCGCAACCGCAACCTGGAGCGCGAGCGCGACGCGGCTGCCCGGTCGGTCGCCGCGCAGGTTGCCTCCGGTCTCGCGTCCGGCGACCTGTCGAAGATCAGTTGGGACGCCGACACGCAGGCCGTGCAGGAACAGTTCCGTTCCGCGGTGGCCGGGCTGGGTGCGGTGCGCCCGAAGGTGGACGTCACCGCCGTGGCGCGTGACCCCCAGGACGGGTCCAAGGGGTCAGCAGCACTCGCCGTCGCCTGGCCGTTCGGGTGGAGCTACGAGACCAGCGTCGGACTCGCGGAGAACACCGAGGGTCAGGGCTGGCACGCGCTCTGGAAACCCGACGTCGTCGCGCCCGAACTCGCGCAGGGTGATGTCCTACGTGCCTCGCGAACCCCCGCGAAGCGGGCGGACATCCTCGGCCCCGGCGGCAAGGTCCTCGTCTCGGAGCGACCCGTCGTGGTGGTGGGGGTCCAGCCTTCGGGAGCTGGCGACGTCCAAGCCCTGTCGGTGAGGCTGGGGCAGCTGCTGAACGTGGATGCCACGGCCCTCCAGAAGCGGATCAGGGCGGCGAAGCCGGACGCCTTCGTCGACGTGATCACCCTGCGGCAGGCCGACTACGACGGGCTGAAGGCCCAGCTGCAGCCGCTGCCCGGCACGGTGTTCCGGCAGTCGACACTTCCGCTCGCGCCGACCCGCGAGTTCGCCCGTGCCCTGCTCGGCACCGTCGGGCCGGTGACGCAGGAGGTGGTCCAGCAGTCGGGCGGGCGGCTCGCCGCCGGTGACGTCGCCGGGGTGTCCGGGCTGCAGAAGCAGTACGACGAGCAGCTGGGCGGCAAGCCGGGCCTCACAATTTCGCGCGTGCGCGGGGACGAGCGGACGGAGGTGTTCACCGTCGACCCGGTGCCCGGCAAGCCGGTCCGGCTCACGATCGACCCGACAGTGCAGGAGGCTGCCGACTCGGCCCTGGCGACGGCCAAGGGCGGCAACGGCAACGCCGCTCTCGTGGCGGTCAGCGTCAAGACCGGTGAGGTGCTCGCGGTGGCGAACACGCCGGCGTCCGGGGCGAACCGGGCGATGGTGGGCCAGTACGCCCCCGGCTCGACGTTCAAGACGATCAGCACGCAGGCCCTGCTCGCGGCCGGCGTGAAACCGACCGACACGGTGCCGTGCCCGCCGACGGCAACCGTGGAGGGCAGGTCGTTCCGCAACTTCGAAGGTGGGTCCTTCGGCGCGGTGCCGTTCTCCAAGGACTTCGCCCGGTTGTGCAACACGGCCTTCATCGGGTTGTCATCGAAGCTCGCGCCCGATGCGCTGACCAAGGCCGCGACCGGAATGGGTATCGGCGTCGACTGGTCGGTCGGCGTCCCCGCCTACACCGGCTCGGTGCCGGTCGCGGAGTCGGACGTCGACAAGGCGGCCGCCGTGATCGGCCAGGGCAAGGACCTGGTCAGCCCGCTCGGGATGGCGATCTCGACCGCCACCATCGCGCGCGGTGGTTGGAAGGCGCCGACCCTGGTGGTCGACCCGAAGGTCGACCCGGGATCGGCGGCGAGCCAACCTGTCGCCGACCTGGGGACCATCCGCGAGCTGATGCGCGGCGTCGTCACGTCCGGGACCGCCTCGGCGCTGGCCGACGTCCCCGGCCCGCCGGTGTATGCGAAGACAGGGACCGCCGAGTTCGGCTCCGGCTCGCCGCCGTCCACGCATGCCTGGGCCGTCGGCTTCCAGGGCGACATCGCCTTCGCGGTGCTGGTCGAGGAGGGCTCCAGCGGGGGTGCGGTGGCGGTACCGGTGGCCGAGGCGTTCCTCCGCGCGCTCCAGTGACCCAAACCTCGCGTGATCTTGCAGTTCTGCAGACGCCGTCCACGCCTTACGATCGTGATCTTGCAGTTCTGCAGACCCTCACGCATCGCCCGCCACTGGAACCCGCGGGATGGATCAGGCGAGCAGGTCCCTCAAGACCGTGGCGCTGTTGTGCTCGGTGTCTTTGGCTGAGTAGACCAAGGTCACGGTCGTGTTCTCCCGGACGATTCGCCTCAGCTCCTCAAGCGGCGCCGGGTTGTCGCGCAACTCCTTTCGGTACGCCTTGACGAAGTCCCGATAGTCACCGCGGGTATGGAACTCCTTGCGAAGCTCAGTGGATGGTGCGACGTCCTTGAGCCAGATTCCGATCCGCGGGTCGCCCTTCTTCATCCCGCGCGGCCACAGCCGCTCCACGAGGACGCGCTGGCCGTCTTCATCCTCGACGTCGTCGTAGACGCGCCTGCTCCGAAGCGCCACCGACCCTCCTCTGCATCCGAAGCGCTAGCCCCATGACCGCCCCATGACCAGTACCGCAACCGCATCTTGTAGACGCTAGCGCCGTCCCCAGTGGTGGCGCGATGGCAAGTCAGACCGGTCATATGACTGCCGGACCAATCATATGATCGATAGGCTCCGCCCATGTTCTTCGGCGAGCCGTTCGGCGGCCTCGTGCCTGGCGCACGCGGCACGGTGCTGGCAGTCCTACTGCGGACAGGGACTCCCCTGACCGGGCGACAGATCCACGGTCTGGTCAGCGACGACTTCAGCCTATGGTCGGTCCAGGAGGCACTGAAGTCGCTGACACAGCTGGGCCTGGTCGAGACCCAGACCATCGGACGGGCGGGCGTCCACTCCATCAACGAGGGCCACGCAGCCGTCCCTCCGCTACGCGCACTCGTCGATCCGATCGCCATCCTGACCGCAGCCGTCCGCGAAGTCACCGACGCCAACGTCCAGGCGGTCCTGCTGTTCGGATCCATCGCGCGGGGGGAAGCGACCGTGTCCAGCGACATCGACCTCGCCATTATCGCCTCACCGGATTGGGACGGACGCGTCGAACTCGAAGACGTAGTACGTACCCGACTCGGCAACAACTGCGACGTCCTCGTGTTCACTGAGGCCGAGTTTCAGCGACTCGCTCGCGATGGCGAGCCTGTCGTGAGCGACATGGTCCAGGACGGGATCGCGCTTGTTGGAAACAAGCCGCGGACCAAGAAGCGGGCGGGCTGATGGCGACCGCCGGCGGGAGCAGCAAGGTCAAGGATCACTCGACCGCGGCGAAGGAGCTTAAGACGGCGCTGGCCAAGCGCGGTGCGGCCCCGACAGCCGAACGCGCCCTGCGTGAGCTGATCGGAGCCGAGGGCGACGTCGAGTACACCATGCGCGATCCTGGATCGACGATCGCTATAGCACTTTGCGCTATAGTGAACGAATGGTGACAGGACCAGATCTCCTTCGTCAGGTGATGCTCGAGACGGGCACCACTCAAACGGAGCTATCCGGGATCAGCGGTGTCCACCAGCCGAGCATCAGCCAGGTGCTGTCCGGCAAAGTCAACCTGAGTGACGACCAACTCGACCGACTCTTGTCCTGCATGGGCTACCGGTTGAAGGTGATTCGCCGTGCGGTGCAGCCCAGCCTCACCCACTCTGAACGACGGTCGTGGATGCTCCACCGCCAACTCTCACGTCACCTGACGAAAACCACCTTCGAGGAGTGGTTGCCCAGATTGGAGCGCAACCTCGAGCGTTTGCGTAGTGGCGTCCAAGGTCAGATCCACCTCCAGAACGTGCAGCGATGGGCCGACCTCGTCGAACACCGTGATGTCGTCGGCCTGCACCGTGCGATGACCGGGCTCGACCGGCGCTCGATCGAGATGCGGGAAGTGTCACCGTTCAGGGGTCTCCTGCCGGCTCAGGAACGACTCCAGGTCCTCAGCCAGTTGAGGCGTGCCGGCTGATGCGCCGCGATCAACTAGAACACGCCATCAGGACGGCCTCGGTCAGCCCGGCAGATTGAGAATCTTGCGCGACGTTCTGCAGACAGCCCCGTGCTCAGAGGGGGTGAATCGCGCTGCAGAACGTCGCACAAGTTCGCAGGAGAGGTGCTCCCAACTTGGAGATGGAGAGTGGGTCAGAAGAGCAGGTCGGACTCCAGGTCGAGCAGGAACCGCTTGCGCTCCAGGCCGCCTCCGTAACCCGTCAGCGCACCGGAGGTGCCGATGACACGGTGGCACGGCACCACGATCGAGATCGGGTTCGCACCGTTCGCCAACCCCACCGCACGCGAGGCACCCGGGGGCAGGCCCAGCTGCGCGGCAATCGCGCCGTAGGACCTGGTTACCCCGAACGGAATGGTGCGCAACGCGTCCCAGACACGACGCTGGAAGTCCGTGCCGGGCGGCGCAAGCTCGAGCTCGAACTCCCGTCGCTCTCTGGAGAAGTACTGCTGCAGCTGCCTTCCCGCGTCACCGAGGACGGGGTGGTCGTCATCCCTGATCCAAGCCTCCCCGACTCGGTCGCCCTGCCCGATCCCCTTGTGCGGGCTGAAGAACACCCCGGTCAGCGCGGACCCGTCTGTGGTCAGGAGCAGGTCGTCCACCGGACTCGGGAGCAGTGTCCACCAGGTCGTCACGAAGTACTCCTCGACGTCGTCAGCGACAGGTACTCAGCCCACAGGTGCATCACGGCGAGCGAGCGGAACGGTGCCCAGCTCGCGGCCGCGGACTCGTCCGCGCCCAGAGCAGTCAGCTGTCGCCGAACCGCGAGGTCGCTGCCGAGGAAGACGTCCGGGTCGCGTCGGGCCCGCATTGCGATGTACGCCGCCGTCCACGGGCCGACACCCGGCAGCGCAAGCAGCGTGGCGTCGTCCAGGACGAGGTCCGGGTCGGCGGCGAGCGCGGCACCCGCCGCGACGACAGACCTACCGCGGCTTCGCGGCATCGGCAGGTCGGCAGGGTCGAGGGAGGCGAGCGCGGAGGGTTGCGGGAACAGGGACACGACCCCGGGGACGACGTCACGCAGGTTCGCGGGGAGCGCCTCACCGGCGAGCGCCACCAGCCGGCCGGTCACCGTGCGCGCTCCGGCGACGGACACCTGCTGGCCGACGATCGTCCGCAGCAGCAGCTCGGCGTGGTCGGCGCTGCCCGGCACACGCACCCCTGGTCTGCTGCGGACGAGCGGGCCGAGGATCGGATGACCGCCCAGGTGCTCGACCGCCGCCGCAGCGCTGTCGTCGTCCATGGCGAGCAGGTGGCGCAGGCGGGGGGCCAACGTCGGGTCCCGCGCGCCGGGGCCGTGAACACGCACGTGCGTGGCGCCGTCCGGCTCGGCTGCCAGCTGGACGACCGCGGGACCGGCGGACAGGAGCAGGGAGCGGGAGTAGCTGGTGCCGTCCCAGTGCTCGACGCCGGGAACGGCGTGGGCGCCGAGGAAGGCGAGCAGGAACGGCACGTCGAGCCGGGTGACCGGCTCCAGCAGCAGTTCCCGCGACATGGGGCGAACGCTACGGCCTCGCGGCGACAGTCCAGTTGGTATGGTTGTCGCAATACCCCCGGGGGTGTCGAAGGAGATCGAATGTCAGCACTGGCCCTCGGGCTCACCATCGGACTGGCGGTGGTCGTCGGCCTGTCGCTGGGACTGCTCGGCGGAGGCGGCTCCATTCTCACCGTGCCGTTGCTGGCATACGTGGCCGGGATGCCGGCGAAGGAGGCGATCACCACGTCCCTGGTGGTCGTCGGGACGACGAGCGCCGCCGCCGTGGTGACGCATGCCCGCGCCGGGCGGGTGCAGTGGAGGACCGGGCTGGTCTTCGGCGCCGCCGGGATGATCGGCGCGTACGCCGGCGGCAGGCTGGCCGCGTTCCTGCCGGGAACGGTTCTGCTCGTTGCCTTCGCGGCGGTGATGCTGCTGGCGGGGGTCGCGATGCTGCGTGGGCGCCGTCCCGTGGATGCGTCCAGGGTGCGCGGCCGGATGCCGCTGCTGAGAACGGTGGTGCAGGGGGCGGGAGTCGGCCTGGTCACCGGCGTCCTCGGTGCCGGCGGTGGCTTTCTGATCGTCCCCGCGCTGGCGTTGCTCGGTGGGTTGCCCATGCCTGTCGCGGTGGGCACGTCCCTGGTGGTCATCAGCATGAACTCGGCTGCGGGGCTTGCCGGGCACCTGTCGAGCACCCAGGTCAACTGGGGCCTGGCGGCGGCGGTGACGGCAGCCGCGGTGGTGGGCAGCATCGTCGGCGGGAGGCTGGCCGGACGCGTCGCACCCGAGCAGCTGCGCAAGGCCTTCGGCTGGTTCGTGCTGCTCATGGCCGCCGTCGTGCTGGCCCAGGAGGTCGGGCTCGCGGTGGGTGCGGTCGCGGCTGCCGGCGTCGTGATCGCGGCCGTGGTCTCCTTCACGCGTGGGCGCGGACGGAGGCGGCCGGCTGCCACCATGTCCGGATGAGCGATGACGTTGTCGAGCGAGGTTCTGACCGGGTTCTGAGCAGGACCGAGGCCTCGACGGCGGTCGAGGGGATCGGCTGGCGGTACCTGTTGGGAGCGCTGAGCACCACGGTTGCCGTGGGCTCCTTGCAGCAGGCCTTGGACGTCGCCGCCGAAGCGGTCGCCGCCTGCGGTGCGGACGCCGACACGCACCTTGCGGCGGTACCGCGGCGGGACCGAGTGGACCTCAGCCTGCAGACCGCGTCGGTGGGGCAGGTGACGCGACGGGACGTGGACCTGGCGCAAGCGGTCACGGAGGCGATGCGTGCTGGTGGCCGGGACACGCTGCCCCGGGGCTCGACCCGACCGGTCCAGACCCTCGAGATTGCGATCGACGCGATGGACATCCCCGCCGTCCGTCCCTTCTGGCGGGCGGTGCTCGCGTACACGGGCGAGCCGGGCCACGACGGGCCGACCGACCCGATCGTCGATCCGCTGGGCGTGATGCCTGCGGTGTGGTTCCAGCAGATGGACCCGCCGCGACAGCAGAGGAACCGCATCCACTTCGATATCACGGTGCCGCACGACGAGGCGGAAGACCGGGTCGCCGCGGCGCTCGCGGCAGGCGGGACGCTCGTCAGCGATGCACGAGCACGTGCGTTCTGGGTGCTCGCCGATCCGGAGGGCAACGAGGTCTGCGTCTGCACGTGGCAGGACCGGGACTGAGCCATCCCAATCGGTAACGGCGTCAGACCACCACGCGGAGGGCGTGGGATTCGAACCCACGAGGACGGTTGGTTCCGCCCTAGCGGTTTTCAAGACCGCCGCCATCGGCCGCTCGGCCAGCCCTCCATGCATCCTGAAGGATGCGCGGGTCATTCTGCCGCATCACGGCCCACCGGCCGGCTCGGCGTCACCCGGCGACGGCCGGAGGGACACCGCCGACCGGGGCGCGCGCGTCCAGGCGACACGTCGACAACACGCCATCCGAACGGGTGGCCGGGCAACTTCGGCGTCCGAACCCAACAGATCATCCTTTCGTGCGCGGTCACCCGAAGGATCACAGTCATGTCCGCACAGCGTCTCGGCGTGCCCGCACACCTTGTGACCGTCCTCGCGGCAGCGTCCGCCGCATCGCCGCCTCCCAGGTCCGGCCCAGGGACCTGGTCTTCTTCCACAGCGGTGGCCACGTCTACCACGTCGGCATCTACGCGGGCCTCGGGTGCGTGTGGCACTTCACCGAAGAGGGGCGACCACGTCCACAAGGCCAAGATCTGGACGAAGAGCCTCTCTACGGTCCGTCCGCTGACCGGCGCCTGAGCCCGGCCTCCACTGAACCGGGATCTCATGATCGTGAGTATTGCCCGATGGCCGTGAATGGCGGGGGCTAGCGGCTAATGGATGCAGGCATGGGTGCAGGAAAAGCGCGCTCTGACGACCACTTTCGTGCACCCACGGCTGCATCGATCATGCCCCGCCCGCCCGCCGGGCCTGCGCAACTGCCTGATCACCAAATTCTACGAAGGAAGGGACGTGTACCGGATTTTCATGATCACCGCGTGAGGATCGCTGAGGTGGGGTGGGAAGGGGCAGCACCGTCGATGCGTTCACACTGGCGTAGGACGAACCAATGCACGACAACCAGCCACTGGACGACGCGAGGAAGGTGCGAGGGTGCTGCCCCCCGAGGAGCTGTACACGCTGGACGAGCACGTGCTCGCGGACACGCCGGCCCAGGCGCCCGCCGATCAGAACGGGCAGGACGACGCCCGCCCCGTCCTCGTGGTCGCGCTCACCGGGTTCGTGGACGCCGGCTCCGCGGCGACACTGGCAACGCGCCACCTGCTCTGCGAGCTGAAGTCGGAGCCGGTGGCCCACTTCGACGTCGACCAGCTCTTCGACTACCGGGCACGCCGCCCGCGCATGTCGTTCCGTGAGGACCGCTTCGAGTCCGTCGAGCTGCCGGAGCTCGTGGTCCATCGTGTCGTCGACGGTGTCGGCAGGCCCTTCTACCTCCTGACCGGCCCCGAACCGGACACGCAGTGGAACCGGTTCTCCGCGGCCGTGATCCAGCTCATCGAGCGACTCGGCGTCGGTCTCACCGTGAGCCTGCACGGCATCCCGTGGGCTGCGCCGCACACCCGCCCGATCGGAATCACTCCCCACGCGACGGACCGCTCCCTCATCGCCGGCCGGCCGCGCTGGGTAGGCGACGTCGAGGTGCCCGGCTACGTGATGGCGTTGATCGAGCTGCGCCTCGGTCAGTCGGGTCACCGGGCGGTCGGCTTCACCGCCCACGTCCCGCACTACCTCGCGGGCACCGAGTTCCCGCCCGCGTCAGTCGCTCTGCTCGACGCAGTCGGTGAGGCGACCGGTCTCGAGCTGCCCACGCTGAAGCTCCGCGAGGCCGGGGTCGAGGTGCTCGCGGAGATCGACAAGCAGATCGCCGACAACACCGAGACGCTGCAGGCGGTCCACGGGCTGGAGCGCCAGTACGACGCGGTCGCCGCGGGCCGCACCCTCGAGGGCCCGGGCCTGCTCAGCCCCAGCCTCCCGCCGGACGAGATGCCGGACGCGGAGGAGCTGGCCGCCGACTTCGAGCGCTACCTGCGCGGGCTGGGCGACGAACGGCCCTCGGCCGACGACGACCGATCCTGACGGAGCATCACCGTCACTCTGGCTCCACCGAGCCGGGATCCGTTGTCGGCGTGCGCTTCTCCGTCGTGCGCGCGGGCGACCGCGGCCACGATCGCCAGGCCGAGGCCGGTCCCGCCCGACGTGCGTGACGTCGTCCCCTTGGTGAATCTCTCGAACGCGCGCGGCAGCACCTCCGGTGGGAACCCAGGGCCGTCGTCCTCCACCTGGATCACGACGCTCCCCGCGCCGGGCCGGCGTGCCACGCCCGGCAACGCACCCGACCGAACCGTGACGCGCACATTCCGGGCCCCGGCCGCCGCCGCGTTCGTCAGGAGGTTGGTGACAAGTTGCTCCATCGCCCTGCGGTCCGCCTCCACCAC
>JASBSH010000042.1 GCA_030149025.1 Actinomycetales bacterium
CGAGGCGCCCGAGCTCACGGCTGGCCTTCTCGTGCATCCGTTCAAGTTCAGCGCGGGCGCGCTCGTAGGCCGTCCGCGCTTTGCGCAGTCCTTCGAGTGCAGCACTGACTGCCCTGTCGGCGACTACCTCTGCTGGAAGTAGGAGGTCCGCAACGGGCATGCCGAAGACGTTGCTGAACGCCACCAGCTCATCGACCGAGATGCGCCGTGGGGGATTCCCCTTCTCGATCTTGTAGATGGCTGAGCCTTGAATGGCGCACCCCGCATCGGTCATCCGCTTCGCGGTCCCCTCGTAGGTCCAGCCGCGTTGCTCGCGCTCATACGCGACACGTCGGGCGAGGTTGGCCTCGCTCTGAAGTGATCGGTTCGGGTTCGGTCTTGGCATGTGCTCGACGCTCCATTCCTAAGCGGAAACGACGATACCCGTGTCGGCTTGCGCTGTCAACGGTAAACCGGCACTGTTCCTACCAGGTGAACAGGATCACCGCTAAGGAACGGAGTGCAGATGGGCACCAAGTACCTGACGACAGACGAGGTGGCTGAGGTCTGCCGGACGTCCGCTGAGACCGTCCGCTACTGGCGGCACGTCGGCAAAGGCCCGGCGAGCTTCAAGGTCGGCCGCCGCGTTCTCTACGCGGTCGAGGATGTTGAGAAGTGGCTGGCCGAGGCGCGGATGGCAGGTGCCGCCGCGTGAGGGCAAACGAAAGCCGCCCTGGCGGGGGCGGCTCCGAGGGTCACGCGGCGGGCGAGGACTCCGCTGTCAGTGTACCCGAGATCGCTCCACGCAAGGGCGGCGTTCTCCGTGTCACCACCGTGCGCGTCGTCAGCTGCACCTGCCAGACGTGCGGGCGGACGTTCGCCAGTACCGGCACCGCTGCCTCGCACGCCCGGGCCGTCCGGCACCGCGTCGCGTGCGACTACACCGCGGCGTTCACGTTCGTGCCCACCGAGCTCGCCGCAGGTGATGCCCAGTGAACGGCCTGATCGTCCCGGACGTCACCCCCGACGACGACCCCCTCACCGCTGCCCTCGCCTACGCAAAGGCCGGTTGGTATCTCGTGCCGGTCAAGGCCGGGTCCAAGCATCCCGGGTCAGTTGTCGGCGCCAAGTGGCAGGCGCAGTCCACCCGTGACCCGCACCTGATCGCGTCCTGGTTCGCCGGCGCCAACCATGGGATCGCGTTGCACGCCGGGCGATCCGGTGCCGTCGTCTTCGACGTCGATGACCCGGACCAGCTGCCCGACCCGCTCGGGGAAGCCTTCGGCACCGTCCCGCCGCCGATGCAGACCACCCGCGACGGCGACCCCCGCCGCGGCCACTACCTGTACCTGCAACCGCAGGGACGCACCGTCGGCAACGGCACCGGCCAGCTCGGCAAGGCATGGGGCGAAGTCCGGGGCCGAAACGGGGTCATCATCGTCGCCCCCAGCGTCCACGAGAAGGCCGCCAGCGGAGGCCGCTACCGGTGGGAGCAGACCGGCGCCGTCCCGCCGATCCCCGCCGAGCTCGCGGCGCTGCTACCGGACACGGCCGGCACCGTCGCAGAGGCCGCGACCGACGCCGAAGTCCTCGCGTTCCTCAACGAGCACAGCACCGCCGCGCGCCCGGCGCTGCTGCACGCCGTCACCGGCAAGTTGGAGCAGACCATCAAGACAGGTGGGTCACGGCACGACGCCGCGCTAGAGGCGGTCTGCTGGGGGATGCGCGAGGCCCGCGCCGGTCTGTACCCGGCACGCGAGGCAGCAGACCGCATCCGGGGCATCTTCACGGCCGCGATCAACGGTGAACGGAACGCAGACCACGAGTTCGCCGCCCTGTTGTCCTACGCGGTCGCCCAGGCCGGAGCGACCGACCCCGCGCAGCTGCGGCGGGCCGTGGACAGCAGGGCACCCGCTGGTGGGCTCGCCGGTCTGGTCACGGGGCGCTCGGTGGCCGAGCTCGTACCGGCGTCACCTGCGTCACACGGAACACCTGAGCCGGAGTCGAGTTCCGGCGGTTCCGACGACGCTGCGCCGGGCGACACGTGGCGGCCGGTGCCGCTTGCCGACGTGGTGAGCGGGCTGCTGTCCGGTCAGATCACCCGGCACGCGCCGACCATCGGTGTGCGTGCCGGTGGTGGTGCCCTGTTCTACGCCGAGAAGGTCAACGGGGTGGCCGGAAGCTCCGGCTCAGGCAAGACGTGGACCGCGCTGTTCGCCGCGAACCAGCAGCTCGAGGACGGCCGCC
>JASBSH010000044.1 GCA_030149025.1 Actinomycetales bacterium
AGGTGTTTCCTCGACCATCCGGGTAGCCCGGTTGGCCCGGACAGCTCCTCGTCGTCCAGCCTCCGCATGGCGTCCAGGAGCAGGTCGGTGCCGGTCGCCATCCAATGCAGGGTCGTCGGCAGGCTCAGGGTGGTCACGGCACCTCGGCTACGTTGTCCAGCCGGCCCAGACCGCTGATCTCGGTGACGAGAACCGATCCCGGCCGCAGGTAGCGCGCCGGCTTTCGCGCGTGACCGACGCCACCCGGTGTGCCGGTCGCGATCACGTCGCCTGGCTTCAGGGTGAGGATCGTCGACGCGTACTGCACCAGCGCGACCGGGTCGAAGACGAGGTCGCCGGTCGACGCCTTTTGCATCGTCTCGCCGTCAACCTCGCAGGACAGGTCGAGCACCGGACGGACGCCGCCTGGCAGCTCGTCCGGCGTCACCAGCTCGGGGCCGATAGGCGTTGTCCGCTCGAACGTCTTGCCCTGCAACCATTGTGCCGACCGGTACTGCCAGTCCCTTGCGGTCACGTCGTTCAGGACGGTGAACCCGGCGATCGCGTCGACCGCCGCCTGCTCGTCGGCTCGCCGCACCTCCCGGCCGATGACCAGGGCGAGCTCGGCCTCCCAGTCCATCGCGTCCGACTCCGGCGGGAGCTCGAACGCGTCGCGCGGGCCGACCAGCGCCTCCGGGTACTTCGCGAAAAGCGTTGGGTACTGCGGCAGCTCGCGACCCATCTCCAGAATGTGGCTGCGGTAGTTCAACCCGACGCACAGGATCTTCCCCGGCCGCGGCACCACCGCCGCGAGGTCGGCCTCGGCTACCCGGACGACGTCACCCGCGCGAGCGGCCACCTCACGCCAGTCCGCACGCGCCAGCAGAGCACCGACGTCCGTAGCGTCCAGCAGGACGTACGTGTCGCCGTCCAGCCTCGCGGCCCTCGTGCCGCCGGCCGTGCGAAGCGTCGCCAGTCTCACAGTGCGTTCTCCTCATCCACTCGCCGACCGGCCACCTGGACCAGGCGACCGTCCACCTCGACCCTGTCCTGGTGCAGCCGCTCGAACACCGGGGTGTCGCTGAACCGGAACAGGTCCAGCCCACTGTCCGCCCCGAAGCTGACCGGCTGCCACGACGGCACGACCACGAGATCGCCCCGCTCGACGTTCCACTCCTTGTCGCCCACCTGCACGGCGCCGCGGCCCTCGAAGACCTGGTACACCGACGAGCCCACCTCGCGTCGCACCGCCGTCTTGGTGCCCGGCCGCAGCCGGTGGAACTCCGCCCGGATCGTCGCGAGCACGTCGTCGCCCGTCGCGGGGTTCGAGTAGCGCACGACCGCGTGACCGGGCTCGGCGACGCCGGGTTGGCCCTCGTCCTCCAGCAGCAGCTGCTCGCGCAGGGCTGCGTCCGTGTGCTCCCACCGGTACGCGCCGATCGGGGACGCGGTCAGCGGGCGAGGCTGCGAGACGGGCAGCAGGCCCGGGTGCGCCCAGAGCCGTTCGGAGTACGAGCGTTCCGGCGTCGCCTTCGTCGTGACCTCCTCGGGCCCGAACTCGAAGAACGCGGTGTCGGTGGCGTGCACGAACGGGATGTCCAGCCCGTCGAGCCAGGCCATCGGCTCGGTCGCGATGTTGTGGTGGCCGTGCCAGTTCCACCCCGCCTGGGGCAGGAAGTCGCCGCGCCGCATGGCGATCGGGTCGCCGTTGACGACGGTCCAGACGCCCTCACCCTCGATCACGAACCGGAACGCGTTCTGCGTGTGCCGGTGCTCGGGGGCAACCTCGCCCGGCCGCAGGTACTGGATCGCCGCCCACAGCGTCGGCGTCGCGAACGGACGCCCGCCCAGGCCCGGGTTCGCCAGCGCGATCGCCCGGCGCTCACCCCCGCGGCCGACCGGCACCAGGTCGCCGGACCGCTCCGCCAGCGGCAGCATCGATCCCCAGCGCCAGACGTGGGGCTGCGCCTTGGATTGTGGCGTCATCGGCATCAGGTCGCCGATCTCGGTCCAGAGCGGGACGAGCAGCTCCCGCTCGAACCCCCGGTAGAGCTCCTCGAGCTCGGGGGTCTTGGGGGGCTGGTTCGGGGCGTCGGTCGCCTTGAGCCGTATCGGGGACGGCGTCAGCTCGACGGTCATGTCGGCTCCTTTCCGCCTTGGGGCGCGGGGGCAGCGCAGTGCCGCTCTCGGTGGACACCTCCTGGGCACGAGCCTATGAATGTTCTGTCCAGCGGCATAGACTTTTCTTCTGTGAAGAACAGGCCGGCGTACGCGATCGACTCGGTGGACCACGCCCTGCACCTCGCGCAGATTCTCCGGCAGGAGGGATCGCTCGGCGTCTCGGAGGCGGCCGAGCGGCTGGGGGTAGCCCGGTCGACGGCTCACCGGCTGCTGTCGATGCTCGTGTACCGCGACTTCGCGGAGCGCGGCGACGACCGGCGCTACCGGCCGGGACCGGTGTTCGACGTGGACGCCGCCACGCAGGTCTCCGACAGCAGGTTGCTTCGCCGCGTGGTCCTGCCGCGGGCGCACGAGCTGGTGGCGGACGTCAACGAGACGGTGAACCTGCAGGTGCGCTCCGGCCGTCAGGTGAGCTTCCTGGTGTCGGTGGAGTGCGACCGGGTGCTGCGTGTGGGGGACCGCGAAGGGCGGGTGCTGCCTGCGCACCAGGCATCCGGCGGCAAGGTGCTGCTGGCGGAGCTCACTGATGTGGAGTTTGCGCGCCTGTACGGCGACGGCGTCGCGGGGCCCCAGGGCTCCGGCTCGAGTGCCGTCGACCTGGAGGCGCTCCGTGCCGAGCTGGCCCGGGTGCGCCGCCGTGGCTACGCGATCAACGATGAGGCGACCGAGGACGACGTCACGGCCATCGGCGTCGGGGTCCGGGGTGCGGACGGCCGGGTCGTCGCCGGGCTGTGCCTGGCCATGCCGTCAGCGCGGTTCCGGCGCGCGGACGTGGCCCGTTATGTCGGCGCTCTCGGTGGCGCAGCAAGGCGGATCGAGAGGGACCTGGCAGCCGCGTAAGGGGGGTCGAGTGGCCACTGCCGCCGGACGGGTGAGACTCGACGCACCTTTGACGCCGTGGCCCGAATCTGTAGCATGACGACCCATGGGTGCCGAAGCGCAGCAGACACCGCAGGAGACGCCGACAGCACTGGTCATCGGCGGCGGGGGCGGCATCGGTGCCGCCACCAGCCGTGCCCTCGCGGCCGCCGGCTATGCAGTCGTGGCCACCTACTCCTCCCAGGCCGAGCGCGCCGAGAAGCTCGTTGCTGAGCTGACGGCCGCCAGCCATCAGGCCACTGCCGAGCGGCTTGACGCCACTGACAGCGCCCAGGTCGAACAGCTGGTGCGCCGGCTGTCGGAGGAGGGCCGGCTCACCGCTCTCGTGCACTGCCCCGGCGCGTGGGCCTTCACGCGGCTCACCGAGGTCACCGACAAGGAGATCGACGAGGCGATCCGGCTCAACCTCACGTCGGCTCTCTATGCGTTGCGGGCCGCCGGACGCTACCTCGCCGACTGCGGGTCCGTCGTCACCGTGTCCAGCGCCGCCGCGGACCTCGCTCCGCCGCGCCAGGTCACCTACGTGGCCGCCAAGGCAGGGCTGGAGGCCGCGTCCCGGGTCGCGGCGAAGGAACTCGGGTCGCGGGGCATCCGCGTGAACGTCGTGCGGCCCGGCGCGACCGACACCGACCTGCTCCGGTCCACCACCTCGGAGCGGGCGATCGAGGCCATGTCCACCAGCAACACGCTCAAGCGGCTCGGCACCCCTGAGGACGTCGCCGACGTCATCGCGTTCCTCTGCTCGCACCAAGCCCGGTTCGTCACCGGTTCGATCGTCGACGTCGCGGGAGGCCTGCGATGACACTGCCAGCACGGATCGGCGTCGTCGGCGGCGGCCGGATGGGATCCGGTATCGCGCACGCCTTCCTCCTCGCCGGCAGCGAGGTCCACGTCATCGAGCAGAACGATGACGCCGTGGACGCTGCCCGCGGCGCCGTCGAGCGCTCCCTGAAGCAGTCGGCCGATCGCGGCGTCATCGACGACGCCGACGAGGGCTTCAAGCGCCTCAGCGTCTCCACCGACGTCGCCGACCTCGCCGGTGCCGGCCTGGTTGTCGAGGCCGTGCCCGAGAACCAGCTGCTCAAGGTGGAGACGCTCCGCGCCGTGGAGGACGCAGCGCCGGACGCCGTCCTCGCCACCAACACGAGCAGCATCTCGATCCAGCTCATCGCCGAGGACCTACGCCGGCCGGAACGCCTTCTCGGGCTTCACTTCTTCAACCCGGTGCCCGCCAGCAAGCTCGTCGAGGTCGTCATCGGGCCGTCGACGGCGCCCGAGCTGGCCGACCAGGCCCGCGAGTGGGTGGACCGGCTGGGCAAGACGGCCGTCGTGGTGAAGGACTCACCCGGTTTCGCCAGCAGCCGCCTCGGGGTCGCACTCGGTCTCGAGGCGATCCGGATGCTCGAGGAGGGGGTCGCCGGCCCTGAGGACATCGATGCGGCGATGGCTTTGGGGTACGGCCACCCGATGGGGCCGCTCCGCCTGACCGACCTCGTCGGCCTCGACGTGCGCCTCGGGATCGCCCGCTACCTCCACGACACGCTGGGGGAGAGGTTCCGGCCGCCGCAGCTGCTCATCGACAAGGTCGAGCGCGGTGAGCTCGGCCGAAAGACAGGGCAAGGCTTCTACACCTGGCAGGAGGACTGATGGCTGCACCGCTCCAGAGCTGGACGCAAGGCCGCTGGTGGTCGGCCGAGGACGACGGCACAACCGTTCTCGACGCCGTCACCGGTGAGCCCGTGGTCACCGTGTCGAGCGCCGGCCTCGACACGGCCGGCACCGTCGCCTACGCCCGAACCGTCGGGGGACCGGCGTTGCGGCAGAGCGGTTTCGCCTCCCGGGCGGCGTTGGTCAAGGGGCTTGCCCTGGCGTTGAAGGA
>JASBSH010000053.1 GCA_030149025.1 Actinomycetales bacterium
GCGAACATGCTGATCTTCCACAAGCTCACCGACCTCGACAACGTAGGCGACCAAGGCTCCGCCATGCGCTCCCTGGCCAACTCACTGCTCGCGAACGCCGAGACGCGGATCGTGTACCGGCAGGAGTCCGACCAGCTCGGGCCGACCGCGAGCGCGCTCGGCCTAACTGGCACCGAGCAGCAACTCTTGCCGAACCTTGGCGTCGGCCAAGGCCTGTGGCGGATCAAGGCCAGGAGCTTCGTCTGCCAACACCAGCTCCACCCCGACGAACTCGCGCTGTTCGACACCAGCAGCCGCGCCGCGGGAGGCCACCGATGAACTTCACCGGCCCGCGCCGATCCACCCCAACCGACGAAGATGCGACCGCTCCCGTCGAGCTGCCGCACGTCCTCGTCACCGTTGCCGAAGACGGCACCCGTACCGTCACGGTCGATGGAACACCAGTCGAGGCACACGAGACGACCGCGTGGACGCGGACGACGTTCGGGCCACTCATGGATGCCATCACCAAGGACCGCACCATCGCAGTCCGAGTCGAGGTGCGCGAGAGCGACGGAAGCGTCTTCACCGACATCCTCCGCACCCGCAAACCCAGACGCGCAGTGTCCCTGTCCGAGACCCCTGCGCCGGAGACTCGTCGGAGTCGCCACGCCCGGCGAGTGCCACGCTTGGCTGAGGTCACAGCTCACGGGTTCGTGCCCGGCGAGGATGTCGCCGTCGCGACAATCGTCTCCCACACCGACGCCACCGGAACCGGCGAAGCCCGCGCACTCATCGACCTCGACGACCTGCCCGACGGGAGCATGTCCGAGGTGATCCTGTTCGGGCGCATCTCGGGCACGCTCGCGGTTCGGCGGCTGACATGAACCAGCGGCAGGCCGGCGGAATGGGCGACGAACTCACCAACGCCGCCCTCATTGGCCTGATCGGCATGTTCGGGATCGCTCTCGTCCTCCGCGCGGCCGGCAGCGTCGCCGCGTTCCTCACCGGCACACCGCAGCCCGACGCTGGCGCAGCGGCGGGTCTCGCCGTGCTGTTCAACCCCGGCGACCCTGCGACTGCGCTCGGTGCCGACGGGCTCAACCCGGTCGTCTACTGGCTCGTCGGCACGGCACTGCTCGGCGGACTCGCCGCCGGGATCGTCTGGGTGTGGATCGTGCTGCGCCGAAACACGCGGAAGACCGAGACCGACCCGCACCGACTGGCGGGGATCGCGACCAGCCACGAGGTCAAGGCCGCAGCATCCGCCAAGGCGCTGCTTCACCGCGCGGCCACGCTGCGGCCCTCCTTGGAGTCGCCGGCACCGCAGGATGTCGGCTACCTCCTGGGTGCCAGCCGTGGGACGAAGGTCTGGGCGTCGGTCGAGGACTCGGTCCTGCTGATCGGCCCGCCCCGCTCAGGCAAGGGCCTGCACGTCGTCATCAACGCGATCCTCGACGCACCCGGCGCGGTCGTCACGACCAGCACGAGGCCCGACAACCTCACCGCGACACTCCGCGCCCGACGCCGCAGGGGTGGACCAATCGCGGTGTTCGACCCCCAACACCTTGCCGAAGGCATCCCCGCCGGGCTGCGCTGGTCACCCATTCGCGGCTGCGACGATCCACTGACCGCGATGATCCGCGCCAACGGCCTCGCCGCCGCGACCGGGCTGTCCGCTGGCGGGGTTGAGTCCGGTGGGTTCTGGGAGGGCAAGACCCGCACCGCGCTCCAGTCGTTGCTGCACGCCGCCGCGCTCGACGGCCGCCAGCCGGCTGAGTTGTTCA
>JASBSH010000064.1 GCA_030149025.1 Actinomycetales bacterium
GAACTGCCCCTTCTGCGCCACCGGCCAGGCCGGGCTGACACGGAACATGTCCACCGCCGAGATCGTGGACCAGGTCGTGGCAGCCGGTCGGGCCCTGCGCGACGGGCGGGTCGCGGGTGGTGCCGTCGAGCAGCCGCTGCGCGTGAGCAACGTCGTCTTCATGGGCATGGGTGAGGCACTCGCGAACTACAGGTCCGCGGTGGCGGCGGTGCGCAGACTGATCGCTCCGGCTCCGGAGGGCCTCGGAATGTCGGCGCGCGGGATCACCATGTCGACCGTCGGGTTGGTGCCCGCGATCGACAAGTTCGCGCAGGAGGGCATGCCGGTGCGGCTCGCGCTGTCGCTGCACGCCCCGGACGACGACCTTCGCAACGACCTCGTGCCGGTGAACCGTCGCTGGAACGTGGCGCAGGCGCTGGACGCCGCCCGTCGCTACTTCGACGTCTCCGGCCGACGGGTCAGCATCGAGTACGCCCTGATCCGGGACATCAACGACCAGGGTTGGCGGGCGGACCGCCTCGGCAAGGAGCTGGGCCGCCGGGGAACCGGCTGGGTGCACGTCAACCCGATCCCCCTGAACCCCACACCCGGCTCGAAGTGGACGGCCAGTGACCCGGACGTCGAGCGCGAGTTCGTCGAGCGCCTGCGGGCGCGCGGCATCCCCACCACCGTCCGGGACACGCGCGGACGTGATATCGACGGCGCCTGCGGTCAGCTGGCGGCGGCCGATGTGGTGCAGAGCGCGGAACCGGGCGACGGCAGAAGCCAGATGATCGGGATCACGACCGGCCTGAGGCAGGATTGACGGCGTGACGTCCTTCAGCCGCACCAACCGGTTCACGCAGGGGTACGACCCGGAGCAGGTCGAGGACTTCTTCGCCCGGGCCCGCCAGGCATACGAAGAGGTCGGGGAGGCGGCCACCGGCACCCACGGCAGCGCGCGCCCCCTGCCCCGGATGACGGCACACGAGGTGCGGGTGGCGGCGTTCGACCTCGTCCGCGGCGGGTACGACGTGCACCAGGTCGACTCCGCTCTCGACCGCCTCGAGGACGCCCTTGCGGCCCGTGAGCGGGAACGGCTCGTCCAGGCAGGCGGCGAGGACGCCCTCTTCGCCGAGCTCACGCGTCGGGCACAGGGGTTGCAGGGCCGGCTGAACCGGCCGGACGGACAGCGGTTCCTGCGGGCCGAGGGGTTCGAGCCGGGCTACGACCCCGAAGACGTCGACGCGCTGTGCAAGCGGCTGCTCGGCTACTTCAACGACGGCGAGGAGATGTCCGCCGACGAGGTGCGTCGGGCGGTGTTCCGGACCCGCCGGGGCAAGCGCGGCTACCGGGAGATCCAGGTCGACGCCTTCCTCGACCGGGTCGTCGAGGTCATGGTCGCTGTCGACTGACGCTCCCATCAAGGGCGTGATCACGAAATCCCGGTTCACCACGGCGTCCAGCACGAGGAACCGGGCCGAAACCCCTTCATCACCTACCCGAACGAGCGCACACTGTCCACGAGGTGGTCGCCATGTGTTCGCTGTCTCGACGTGCTCGGCGCAGGAGCCGAAGGCTCCTGGGTCTGGTGGCCGCCCTGGCGCTCGCCATAGTGCTCGCCGGCTTCCCCGTCGGCCGTCCGGTGTCCGCCGCGGCAGCCCCCATGTACGGTCACGACATCTCCTGGCCGCAGTGCCCGAGCAGCCAGGGCGGGTACGGGCTGCCGATGCCGCCGACCTCGACGCAGTTCGTCGTCGTCGGGCTGACGAAGGGTCTGGCGTTCACCGAGAACCCGTGCCTGGCAAGCCAGGTGAGTTGGGTCAAGGCCAACGGCAAACCTGCCCACGCGTACACGATGGCGACGTTCCCCACCGCTGCCCAGCTGACCGGCTACCGTGCGTCCGGACCGTGGTCGACGTCGACGAGAGCAGGGCAGCTGAGCAACGTCGGCTACGCAGAGGGCAGCTTCGCGCTGGCGTCGCTCAAGAAGGTCGGGTTCACGCCTCCGGTCGTGTGGATCGACGTCGAGCCCCGGCCGGCCCAGCCCTGGCCCTCGAGCACCGCCGCACAAAGGCGTGAGAACCGTTACGTGGTCGAGGGTCTGATGCGTCGCCTACGGGACGCAGGCGTCGCCTACGGCCTCTACTCGTACGCATCCGGCTGGGCGTCTATCACCGGCTCCTGGTGGCTGCCGGGGGTGCCCGTCTGGGCCACCGCCGGCCGGCTCGACACCCCGGACGAGGCGCTGAAGCTGTGCACGAGCCCCAGCTTCTCCGGCGGCCGCGTGTACCTGTCGCAGTGGTACGACGACACACGGGACTACGACCGGACCTGCGACCCGTACAGGTTCACGGCGCTTGCCGTGCCGCCGTCCTCGCTGTCCAACTCCACGGCTGAGTTCAACGGTGACTGGAACAACGACCTCGTCGGCCGCAAGGCCTCGACGAACGAGCTGTTCTTCTACCCCGGTACCGGCAAGGGCGCCCTGGGCACACGGATCCTGATCGGCACCGGCTGGGGCGGGATGGACGTCGTCGACACCGCCGGGGACCTCGACGGCAACGGGACCCTCGATCTGATCGCCCGTGAGAAGGCGACGGGCACCGTGTGGCTGTACCGCGGCAACGGCAAGGGCGGCTTCCTGCCGCGGGTCCGCTTCGCCACCGGCTGGAACGCCTTCTCCACGACCTTCGGCCCCGGCGACTTCAACGGCGACCAGCGACCCGACCTGCTGGCCAGGGAGAGGGCGACCGGGTACTTGTGGCTCTACGCCGGCAACGGCAAGGGCAGCTGGCTGCAGCGGGTGCGGGTGGGCAGCGGCTGGAACGCCTTCGACGCAGTGGTGGGCCCGGGTGACATCAACGGCGACGGGTACAGCGACGTCCTCGTTCGGGAGACGGCGACCGGTTACCTCTGGGTGTACCCGGGCAACGGCAAGGGCGGCTGGCTGGCCCGCTACCGGATCAGTGCCAACGTGAACGCGTTCAACGCCGTCATGAGCCCCGGCGACATGACGGGTGACCGGGTGCCTGACGTGATTCTGAGGGAGCGCAGCACCGGCTACCTCTGGCTGTACCCGCGCACCGCCACGGGGTGGCTGCCCCGGATCCGGATCGGGACCAGCTGGAACAGCATCAACCTGATCGCCTGACCCGACCGCTGGTCGAACACCAGCCGCCGCTCGGCGGCCGCGCCGGGGTCACCCGATGACGAGGTCCCGGTCCGCGGGCAGGATGGGGCCATGGGTAGTTACGCGGACACCTACCGGCGAAGCCTCGAAGACCCGGAGGGCTTCTGGCGCGACGCAGCGGCGGGGATCAGCTGGACGAAGCCGGCGGCCACGATCCTCGACGTCGACAACGCGCCCTTCTACCGCTGGTACGTGGGTGGAATGCTCAACACCTGCTTCAACGCCCTCGACCGGCACGTCGTGGACGGCCGCGGTGACCAGCCGGCCCTCATCCACGACTCGCCGGTGACCGGTAGCACGCGCACGTACACCTACGCCCAGATGCTGGAGCAGGTGGCGAAGTTCGCGGGCGTCCTGCGGGTTCTGGGCGTCGACAAGGGCGACCGGGTGGTCATCTACATGCCGATGGTGCCCGAGGCCGCGATCGCGATGCTGGCCTGCGCGCGTATCGGCGCGGTCCACTCCGTGGTGTTCGGCGGGTTCGCCCCCTCCGAGCTCGCCGCCCGCATCGACGACGCCGAGCCCGTGGTCGTCGTCTCCGCGTCGTGCGGTATCGAGCCGACCCGGGTCGTTGAGTACAAGCCCATGCTGGACGCCGCACTCGAGCGGTCGAGCCATCAGCCCCGTCACTGCGTCGTCCTCCAGCGACCCCAGGCGCAGGCGGAGATGACGGAGGGGCGCGACCTCGACTGGGCGGCGCTGATGAAGGACACCACGGTCGAGCCCGCGCAGGCCCTCCCGGTGGAGGCGACCGACCCGCTCTACGTGCTCTACACCTCAGGGACGACCGGCAAGCCCAAGGGCATCGTCCGCGACAACGGCGGCCACGCGGTCGCCCTGCGGTGGTCGATGGACAACATCTTCGCCGTCCGTCCCGGCGACGTGATGTTCACGGGCAGCGACGTCGGCTGGGTGGTGGGCCACTCCTACATCGTGTACGCGCCGCTGCTGACCGGAGCGACGACCGTGATGTACGAGGGCAAGCCGGTGGGGACACCG
>JASBSH010000069.1 GCA_030149025.1 Actinomycetales bacterium
AGCGTGTTCATCTCTTGCCGCAGCACGGCGGCGGCACCGCGTATCCCGCCGCCAGCTGTTCTGATCTGCCGAGCGCTGGTCTTCATGTCGAGTGACAGCGAGAGTGTGGTGGCGTGGCGTTCGCCGGCGGGTCCGGCGCGGTCGATGAGTTCTGCGTAGGTGTCGGCTGCCCATGATCCGTCCGGGGTGCCGTGGGTGGCCCACCATTCCGCGAGTCCGGTTCCGGAGTCTGGGAGGGTGCGTTCGAGGACTTGCAGTGTCGCGATCCGTCCAGAGCGGCATACGGTGGCGAGGACGCGGCCCCAGGAGCTGACGCGGCGTTCCTGTTCGCCGGGGTCGAGGAGCACGAATGCGGGATGGGTGACCTCGCACACCACGGTCAACGTGGCGGCGTGGGGGTCGTGGATCATTCCTGCGTTGGTGTCGGGGTCGGTGTACTCGCGCAGCCGCGCCATGTCACCAGGCAACGCGAGCGTCCCGACGGGGCGCGGCACCACGATCCTGCGCCGGTACAGCAGTTGCCCGCCGGTGGTGCGCCACAGCCACCAGCAGGCGATGGGCAGCCACTCCACGATTGGCCGGCCTGCGATGGGTATCCAGGTCAGCGCGGCGGCGAGTACCCAGATGGGGGCGGTGTAGGCGAGCAGCATCCCGCCGCCGGCGTAGAACGCGCCGATGAGCGTGGCTCCGCCGATGGCGAGGGTGATGAGCTGGGTCAGCGACAGGCCGAGGAGGACACCGCGGCGGGTGAGACGGGAGAACTTCACCGGCACCAGTTCGCCCACGGCGGGACGTTCGTGGTTCATGCTGCTCATCGTCTACTCCTTCGGTGGGCGTGGCGCAGGCGGCGGGGGCTGCCTCGGAGGCGGTGACGGGTCGGTGCTCGGCGGTCGCGGTGCCGGGCTCGACGGCGGCGCCGCAGGCGATGCTGCGGGCGATGGCGGTGTCTGCGCTGCCGCGTCAGCGGCGTGCTCGCCCTGGGCTCCCAGTGCCGTCCCGGCCCTCGGCCCGGCGGTCGCGGCACCCTTGGCGACGCTCGCACCGACCACAACACCCGCGGCTACGGGACCGGCCGCGACCGCGCCGCCCCCGCTTGCTGCAGCTCCACCACCGGCGGCTCCTCCGCCGCTCACGGCGGGTGCTGGTGTCGGGGTCTTCGGCGGTGGCGGGGCACTGCTTCCTCCGCCCGAGCCTCCGCCCGCGTTCCCGCCGCCACTGCTGGTTCCGTCGAGCACCTTCTTCGGGTCGCCGCCGCCTTGCGGCTTGGTCGGGACCGGGATCGGGCGGTTGAGGGCGCTCTTGGCGTCCTGCTCGGAGCCGATCGCGTGGTACATGTCGAACCCGACGAACGCGATGAACTTGTACGTGAGATACGGGGCGAACGCGGCCATCGCCATCAGCACGATCCCCGCGATGGGATCACTGACCGAGGCGAGGTCGGCATCGATCGGTGCGGAGACCTGGGTGATCGCGACGAGGAACATCACGACGAGGACGAGCTTGGAGCAGATCAGCGCGACGACGAACATCGCCCACTTCCCGATCCACCCCCGCGAGGC
>JASBSH010000070.1 GCA_030149025.1 Actinomycetales bacterium
GCAACAAGAAGGGCGTTTTCACTCGCGACCGCAGACCGAAGGCGGCCGCGTTCGCGCTGCGGGCGAGATGGCGCGGGGAGGGGGGTGGCAGGCAGGAAGGCCGAACCGGCTGACGACGGGACCAGACCATGGCGACAACCGATGGCAACCGGTGGCCAACGGACGCGGAAGGTGCGGCAATGGAATCGGCAGACCCGACCGGTTCCCGGCCGTCACCCCCTCGGGAAGGACTCCAGATGAGTGCCACGGCAAGCCCCCGCCTTCCAGCACTGGCGCGATCCGACACCGTGTCGGAGCGGAAGGCCGGCAAGCTGCGAGCCACACAGTTCCTCGGCTACGCCGCCGGAGACGCGGCGAACAACCTCGCGTTCTCCATGACGTCGCTGTTCCTGCTGATCTACTACACGGACGTCGTCGGGATCACCGCAGCCGCGGCCGGCACGCTCTTCCTCGTGGTCCGGGCGTGGGACGCCTTCGCCGACATCTTCGCCGGCCGCGTCGTGGACCGGACCATGACCAGGTGGGGCAAAGTTCCGCCCGTTCTTCCTCTTCGGTTCGCTGCCCCTGCTGCTGCTCAGCGTCGCGGTGTTCAGCGTCCCCGGCGGGTTCAGCGACACCGGCAAGCTCGCGTACGCGTACATCACCTACGCGGCGCTCGGCCTCGCCTACAGCCTGGTGAACATCCCCTACGGCTCGCTGGCCTCGGCGATGACCCAGGACTCCGGGGAACGCGCGAAACTGGCCAGCTCACGGATGATCGGGACGGCGATCACCATCGTGATGCTGGCATTCGTCGTCGCGCCGCAGATCCAGAGCTCGACCGACCTGCAGCGTTCGCTGACGCTCACGACCCTGTCCTTCGTCGTGGTGGGCTTCCTGCTCTACCTGTTCCTGTTCAGGACCTCCCGCGAGACCGTCGTCCGGGACGTCCCGCACGTGAGCATGCGGCAGAGCTTCGCCACGCTGCGGCACAACAAGCCGCTGCTCATGCTCTGCCTCAGCTCGCTGGCGTTCCTCACCGCCATGTTCGCCCTGCAGACCGTCCAGGCGTACTACGCCCGCGACGTTCTCGGTAACGCGAACTACTTCATCGTGCTGACGATCGTGAGCACCGGGGCCATCTTCGCGGTCGCACCGCTGATGCCGAGGATCGTGCGAGCCATGGGCAAGAAGACGGCGTACATCGCCGCCGGCGTGATCGCCCTCGTCGCCGGCGTCGGCATCGCCCTCGCCCCGGCTTCGGTTCCCGCGGTCGCGATCGTGTTCTTCGCCCTGATGGGGATCGCGATCGCGGCGGTCAACATCCTCATGTTCGCCCTCGAGGCCGACACCGTCGAGTACGGGGAATGGAAGACCGGCGTGCGCACCGAAGGCATCACCTACGCGGTGTTCTCCTTCACCCGCAAGCTCGGACAGGCGGTCGGCGGCGCCGCAGCGGCCTACGCGCTCGGCATCGGCGGGTACGCCGCGGACGCCGCCACCCAGAGCACCGGAGCGGTCGACGCGATCCGCATGGCCGCCGGCATCCTGCCGGCCGTCTTCGTCCTAGTGGCCATCGCGATCATGTGGTTCTACCCGTTGACCGAGTCGCTGTTCTCGCAGATGATCGCCGACACCGCGCGAAGGCGGGCAAGCCACTCGACGGGCGTGACCGCCGTCCCTCCGCCGGAGGCGACGAAGTGAGCGCGCAACCCGCCGCGACCACGCAAGCCGGGGGAGGAGTCGCGCAGGTCGGAGTCGTCGGGCTGGCGGTGATGGGGCAGAACCTGGCCCGCAACCTGGCCCGCAACGGCTACACGGTCGCGGTCTACAACCGGTCGCCGGCGCGCACGGACGCGTTCATCAGCGCCTACGGCGACGAAGGCTCGTTCGTCCCGTCGACGGCCGTGCCGGAGTTCGTCGCGAACCTCGAAGGGCCGCGCCGCATCCTCATGATGGTCCAGGCCGGGGCGGCGACGGACGCCACGATCAACGCGCTCGTCCCGTACCTGGAGCCTGGTGACGTCCTGGTGGACGGCGGCAACGCCCAGTTCACCGACACCATCCGCCGTGAGGCCGATCTCAAGGAAAGGGCGATCGGCTTTCTCGGGGTGGGCGTCTCGGGCGGTGAGGAGGGCGCACTCAACGGGCCGAGCATCATGGCCGGTGGCACGCCGGAGGCGTACGCGCTGGTGGAACCGATGCTCGAGACGATCGCCGCCAAGGCGGACGGCGAACCGTGTGCGGCGTACCTGGGTCCGGGCGGCGCCGGTCACTTCGTCAAGATGGTGCACAACGGCATCGAGTACGCCGACATGCAGTTCATCGCGGAGGCGTACGACCTGCTACGCGGCGCCGGCAATGAACCCGCCCGGATCGCGGACGTCTTCGCCGAGTGGAACGGGGGCGAGCTGGAGTCCTTCCTCGTCGAGATCACCGCCGAGGTCCTACGACAGGTCGACCAGGCCACCGGCAAGCCACTGGTGGACGTCATTGCCGACGCCGCCGGGCATAAGGGCACCGGTCGCTGGACGGTGCAGTCGGCGCTGGAGCTCGGCGTCCCCGTCAACACGATCGCCGAGTCGGTGTTCGCCCGGTCCACGTCGAGCCATCCGCGCCTGCGTGCCGCGGCGCAGGAGCACCTGACCGGACCGTCCGGTCGCGTCCCGGGCACGTCGGGCAACGCCGAGGTGGACGACGACACGGCGCTGGTCGCGGACGTGGAGTCCGCGCTGCTCGCCTCGAAGATCGTTGCCTACGCCCAAGGACTGGAC
>JASBSH010000072.1 GCA_030149025.1 Actinomycetales bacterium
GGAGACGGTCCGGCTGGGTGCCGCGACGAGGGTCGGGGACGGCGCCGACGCAGCGTCCGTACAGACGGTGCGCGGCGACGTCCTCGCCCGATGGGTCTTCGACTCACGACCCGCTCCGCCGAGCCGACGTCCCGTCACGACGCTGTTGCAGCACTTCCGGGGAGCGGTCGTGCGAGCGGACCCGGACGACCTGCCGCACCTGCCGCTGCTGATGGACTTCCGCACCCCGCAGCCGGACCGTGGCCTGTCGTTCGGGTACTGCCTGCCGTTCGCGGCGGACCGGGCGCTGGTGGAGTACACCGAGTTCTCCCCGGCCGTGCTCGACGAGGGGGCATACGCCGCAGCGCTGGCCGGTTACCTGGACCTCGTCCTTGGGGGAGCGGCGCACGAGGTCGAGCACGTCGAGCAGGGTGTCATCCCGATGACGGACGCCGCCTACCCCCGCCGGGTGGGGCGGCGGCTGATGAGGACCGGCACGTCCGGAGGGGCGACCCGGGCGTCCACCGGCTACACCTTCCGCACGATGCAGCGCCAAGCGGCGGCGATGGCGGAGGCCCTGGTCGCCGGTCGCGCGCCCGTCCCGCCGCGCCCGTACCCGGCACGGCACCGCGTCATGGACGGCGTCCTGTTGCGGGCGCTGGACGCTCACCACGTCGCCGGACCCGACTTCTTCATGCGCCTGTTCGCACGCAACCCGACGGTGCGCGTCCTGGACTTCCTGGACGGCGCCACGCGGCTTCCGGCGGACCTCGCGCTCATGGCGTCGGCGCCGGCGGGGGCGATGCTGCGAGCGGCCCTTGAGTACGGGATGCGGCTCGGGGTCGGCAGAACCCGGCCCTTGCGCGGGGGCGAGCGGTAGCCCTGCGGTAGCCCGGACCGGCCGGGCCGCGGGCATCCGGACCAGATCTGCGACGCCCTGCACGAGGCCCTCGGCGGGTGTGCCACCATGCCCGGCATGCGCCTGGACCACGTCTCGTACGCGGCGGAAGCCGACGGCCTGATGGCGACCGCCGAGCGGATCGGCGAGAAGCTGGGGGTCAAACCGGTCGACGGCGGTCTGCACCCGCGCTTCGGCACCCGCAACTACGTGGTCCCGCTGACCGGTGGCCGGTACGTCGAGGTCGTCGACGTCCTGGACCATCCTGCTTCGGACAAGGCCCCGTTCGGTCAGGCGGTCCGCGCTCGCACCGAGAACGGCGGCGGCTGGCTGGGCTGGGTGGTGTCCCTCGACGACCTGGCGCCGATCGAGCGCAAGCTGGGTCGCGCGGCTGTGCTCGGGAGCCGGCACCGTCCGGACGGTGTGGAGCTGCGGTGGCGCCAGATCGGCGTGAAGGGCCTGATCTCGGACCCCCAGCTTCCGTTCATGATCTCGTGGGAGTGCGACCCGGCGCTGCACCCGTCCAACGCGGGCGACTCGGACGCCGGCCTCGTCGGCCTGCAGATCGCCGGTGACCCCGAGCGTGTTCGGGAATGGCTGGACCTGGACCCGGACTTCGCTCCCGACTTGCTGGAGTTCTCCTTCGTCGCCCCGCACGGCACGCCGGGTCTGATGTCGGTGAACTTCAGGACCGCGGACGGGTTCGTCACGCTCTGACGCACAGAATCTGAGCTGGGTCAGTGGCGCGGGCGCTCCGAGCCGCGCCCACCGGAGCCCGTCAGGGCAGACCCAACGCGTCCTTGAACAGCGCGTAACCGACGAACGCGACGACGTTGAGAAGCGTGTGCGCGACGACCAGGGGCATCACCCGCCCGGTGCGGCGGTAGACGAGGGCGAACACCACCCCCATGACCATGTTGCCGACGAAGGCCCCGAACCCCTGGTACAGGTGGTAGGTGCCGCGAAGGACGGCGCTGGCCGCGATGACGACGGGCATGGACCAGCCCAGTCGAGGCAGCCGGTCCATCAGGTAGCCGACGACGATGACCTCTTCCAGGATCCCGTTCTTGAGCGCCGAGAGGATCAGTACCGGGACCGTCCACCAGTAGGCGTCGAGGGCGGAGGGCACGACGGTGGCGCTGATCCCGAGGGCGCGGCCCGCGAAGTAGAGGCCCAGACCGGGGATGCCGATGACGGCGGCGAGCCCGGCACCGGTGGCGAGGTCGAAGACCGGCCGCCGGTTGTCGAGCCCGAGCCTGTGCAGCACACCCGGGGCGTCCCCGGCGAGCAGGAACAGCACCAGGACGACCGGGACCAGGGCGAAACCTATGCCCAGGAGCTGGTACGTGAGGTCCAGGTACGGCCGCGCGCTCTGGGGTGCGTTGAGAGTCGCCGTCTGCTGCGAGAGCGGACCTGCGGTGAGCTTGGCGATCAACGAGATGACCGAGTAGACGGCGGAGGCCCCGATGCTCAGTCCGAGGACGATGAGCACCTCTGAGCGAAGGCGCGTGTTGACACGCGGGGAGCCGATCATCTGCTCAGTGTCGCAAGACCGCCGGGTCGGCGCCGCCAGCCCACCCGACGAGCCGCAGTGGCCCCGGGTGCCGTGCACGGGTCCGGTCGACCTGGCGTTGGGTTCGGCTACTGAGCCCCGCCGGCACGTACGTAGTCCACGAGCCTCGACGCGAGGCCGGTGTACGTAGCGGGGGACAGCGACGCGAGCCGCGTTTCGGCGTCCTCGGGCAGACCGAGACCGCGGACGAAGGCGCGCAACGTGTCGCCGTCGACGCGTCGGCCGCGCGTGAGCTCCTTGAGCCGCTCGTAGGGCTCCTCCATCCCCGGCACCCCCGCGACGCCGGCCGCCCGCATGGCCGACTGGATGGGCTCGCCGAGGACCTCCCAGTTGCCGTCCAGATCGCGCGCCATCGCTGCGGGATCGACGTCCAGGCCGGCCAGACCCCGGCGCGCGTTGTCGACGGCGAGCAGCGAATGGCCGAAAGCGGTGCCGATGTTGCGCTGCGTCGAGGAGTCGGTGAGGTCTCGCTGCAGCCTGCTCGTCACCAGGGTCGAGGCCAGGACGTCGAACAGCGCGCACGAGACCTCGAGGTTCGCCTCGGCGTTCTCGAACCGGATCGGGTTCACCTTGTGGGGCATCGTCGAGGAACCGGTGGAGCCGTGTGCGCCGAGTCGCTGGGTGAAGTACCCGAGGGAGATGTAGGTCCACACGTCCGTGCAGAGGTTGTGCAGGACGCGGTTGAAGCGCGTCACGTCGCTGTACAGCTCCGCCTGCCAGTCGTGCGACTCGATCTGCGTCGTCAGCGGGTTCCAGGTGAGCCCCAGTCCGGTGACGAAGTCGTCGGAGATCGAGATCCAGTCGGCGTCCGGCACGGCGGCGAGGTGGGCGCCGTAGGTGCCGGTCGCCCCGTTGAGCTTGCCCAGGTACTCGGCGTTCTCGACGCGGCGCAGCTGGCGGCGCAGCCGGTGGGCGAGGACGGCGAGCTCCTTGCCGAGGGTCGTCGGGGTCGCCGGCTGCCCGTGGGTGCGGGCGAGCACCGGCTGGTCCTTCAGGGAGACCGCCATGTCCGTCAGCTGGTCGACGAGCGCGGTCGCGGCGGGCAGCCACACCCGCTGGACGGCGCCACGCACCATGAGCGCGTACGCCAGGTTGTTGATGTCCTCGCTGGTGCAGCCGAAGTGGACCAGCTCGCTGGCGCCTTCCAGGTTGGTCCCCTTAAGGCGGCGCTTGAGGAAGTACTCGATCGCCTTGACGTCGTGGGCGGTCTCGCGCTCGATGGAGGCGAGCTCGGTAACGTCGTCGGCGTCGAAGTCGTCGATCAGGGCGCGAAGGGTCGCCGCGTCCTCGGGCGTCGGAGCGGGCGCGCCCGGAACCACCTGGTGGCTGGTCAGGTGCAGCAGCCACTCGACCTCGACATGGAGACGCTCCCGGTTGAGGGCGGCCTCGGACAGGTAGTCCACCAGGGGTGCGACCACGGGGCGGTATCGGCCGTCCAGCGCGCCGAGTGCGATACCCGCGTCGGCGAGGGGTGTGGTGCTCTGGCCGTCGGAGGTGTCGTCCGTGGTGGTCACCGTCCCATCGTCGCAGAGCGCCGTGACGGGGTCGCCCCTCGTCTGGCGAGCAGCGGCGATGCGGGACGAAGCCGCCGACCACCGCCGCTGTGGTCTATCCCGGAAAGTCACCGAGCATCTACCGCGCTCGCAGTCCATTACCGACCACCGTGCTCGTTTCCCGGCTCGCTAACCGCCGGGCGGCTCGCCGTCGGGTGGGTCGCCGTCGGGTGGTTCGCGGTCGCGTGGGTCGCCGTCGGGTGGTTCACGGTCGGGTGGGCCGCTGTTCGCGTCCTTGACTGGGCTGAGTCGCTCGCGCAGGTCGGGGTCGAGGCCGAGTTCGTGGTCGAGGCGCAGTTGCGCGCCGAGTTCGGCGGCTTGGCGGGCGTGGTCGTGCAGCCGGTTGCGGGTCCATTCGCGTTGTCGGCCGTAGGTGCGTTTGGACCGCACGTACGGGATGCCGTCGCGCATGGTGATCTCGTAGATGCCGGCGTGGACGGCGTTGTGGTGCGGCCCGCAGACCAG
>JASBSH010000086.1 GCA_030149025.1 Actinomycetales bacterium
GGCGTTCGCGCTCGTGGCGTTCCGGCTCGGTCTGTCCGCGCCGGGGGACCTGGCCTCGACGTGGAAGATCGATATGGGGACGGCGCCACGCCCGCAGCTGCTTCTGCTCGCCGTGGTCGTCACCGCGGTGTTGCTCGCGATCCACCCTGGGCCTCGGGTCGCGCGGCGGCCATCTGCAGAAGTGCAAGATCACCACCTGGGGGTTGGGCGGGGGGCGGGTCCGGTTGAACCGGAATTTCATGATCACCGCGTAGAGAGTGATCACCGCGGGGAGGGGTTGGTCGGGGCCGGGATCGCCACGGCAGCGGTTGCTGCACTGGCCGTGTCCGCGGCAGCTGCGTGGACGGACCGGCCATTGCCTCTCGTCTCCGCGGCGGCCGTGGCCCTTGCCGCAATCGTGGCCGGGATCCTGGGCAGAGGACGGGACCGGCGGCGTGTGCCGGTGGAGATCGTTGCCGCCGGCGTCGCTGTGGTCACTCTCCTCGGGCTCGCGACCGGGACGGTCGAGACCGCCTGGCCGGTGCTCTTCGTCCTCGCGGGCGCGGCGGCCGTCACCGCGACGGCGCCGGGTCGCCGCTGGGCCGGCTGGATCGCCTTCGCCCTCGCGACCGTCGCCCTCTGGCTACGGCTCTCAGCCGGGGGAGTGGGCCTCGTCGAGGCGTACATGCTCCCGCCGGCGCTCGTGCTGGCCGTGCTGGCGGTGCTCGCCTGGCGCCGCCGCCGCCCTGCGCTCACTCCCACCGCGTTTGGCGCGTCGGCGCTCGCCGTCCTGCCGACAGCCGTGGCAGGGATCGACGGCCCGCAGTGGCGGCCGATCGCGGTGCTCGTCGCGTCGGCCGTCCTCGTGCTCGCCGTCGTCGCGCTCGTGGAGACCACGGACCCCGACGCCCCCAACCACCACGCCCGCGAGCGCGACCTCGCCCGCCTGCTCCTGCCCGCCGCCGCGATCGCGACGCTGATCGGCCCGACCCTGCGAGCGCTGGTGGAGGCGTCCAGCACGATCGCCGGTGCGGTCAACCCGGCCGTGCCCGAGACGTGGGCCGTCCCGGCGGCGCTTGTCCTGGCCGTGGCCGCGGTCCCGGCCACGCACCTGGTGCCCACCGAGGCGACCAGGCACTGGCTGGGCGTGCCCGCGGTGCTGGCTCTCGTCGTCCCCGTGCTGCTCGTGGCGAGCACCCCGGGACGCGAGCTCGCCCGCATCCTGGGCCTGGTCGTCGTCCTCGGGGCAGTGGCCGTCGCCGCCACCATCCACCGCACCCCGCCGCTCGGCGCGCCGCTGCGCTACCTCGCGCTCGGGCTCGGCGCCGTCACCGCGCTCGCGGGCGTGCAGCGGGACACCGCCGGGCCGGTCGAGCTCGTCACCGTGCCGTGCGCTGCCACGGTCCTGGCGATCGGGGTGCTCGAGATGCGGCGCAGCCCGCGCCTCGGCTCGTGGCCGTGGGTGGGCACGGGTGCGGTGGTGCTGCTGGTCCCGAGCCTGCTGGCGTCGATGGCCGATTCGCACCCGGCGCGTGTGGCCGCCCTCGCCCTCGCCGCGACCGCCACCCTGGTCGTCGGTGCCGCGCTGCGCTGGCAGGCGCCGCTCATCATCGGCGCGGTCGTGCTGGTCGTGCATGGCATCGTGCAGCTCGCCCCCTGGATCGCCCTCGCGTACTCGACGGTCCCGCGCTGGGTCAGCCTCGGTCTCGCCGGCGCGGTGCTGCTGGCCCTCGGTGCCCGGTACGAGCAACGCCTGAGGAACGTGCGATCCGTCAGGCACCGGGTCGCGGCCATGCGCTGAGCCGTACGGTCATCACCGTGCACGACTTCGTGGTGGTCGGCGGCGGCATCGTCGGCGTGGCGACTGCCCGGGAGCTGCTGACCCGGCGGCCGGACGCCGACCTCGTGCTGCTCGAGAAGGAGCCCGAGCTGGCCCGCCACCAGACCGGGCACAACAGCGGGGTCACCCACGCCGGCATCTACTACGCGCCGGGCAGCCTGAAGGCGAGGCTGTGCCGCGCCGGCGAGCGCGCGACGAAGGAGTACTGCACGCGCAAGGGCATCCCGTTCCAGGTGCCGGGCAAGCTCGTGGTCGCCACGACACCGGCCGAGGTCGGGCGGCTGGGCGCGTTGGCGTCCCGGGCGGCGGCCAACGGGGTCGACACCGAGTTCGTGGACGGCGACAGCTTGCGAGAGCTGGAACCTGCGGTCCGCGGGCTCACGGCGGTGCTGGTGCGGCAGACGGGTCTCGTCGACTACGGGCGGATCACGCGTTGCCTGGCGGACGACGTGACCGCGGCCGGCGGCAAGGTGGAGGTCGGCGTCGAGGTCGACGCGATCACCGAGGACACCGACGGCGTGACCGTTCGCGCGGGCGAGAGCAGTTGGCGGGCAAGGCAAGTCGTCGTCTGTGCGGGACTGCAGGCGGATCGGCTGGCTCGGTTGGCCGGACTGCGGACGAGTTTCCGCATCGTTCCGTTCCGGGGCGAGTACTACCGGCTGCCCGACTCCCGTGCCGGCATGGTCAAGCACATGATCTACCCGGTGCCGGACCCGGCCCTGCCGTTCCTCGGCGTGCACCTGACCCCGACGATCGACGGCGGTCTGACGGTCGGCCCGAACGCTGTTCTTGGCATGTCACGCGAGGGGTACCGCAAAGGGGCGTTCACGCTGCGGGACGTCGCCGACTACGCCGCGTTCCCCGGCATGTGGGCAGTGGCGCGACAGAACGTCCGCAACGGGCTGGCTGAGCTGCGCGACTCGTGGTCCCGCCGCGGCTATCTCGCGCGGTGCCGCCGGTACGCCCCGGGTCTCACGCTGAGCGACCTGGGGGAGCAGCGCGCGGGGATCCGCGCCCAGGCGGTGACGCGTGACGGGAGGCTCGTCCACGACTTCCTGTTCGAGTCCACCGACCGCACGCTCCACGTGTGCAACGCCCCGTCGCCCGCTGCGACGTCGGCGCTGCCCATCGCCGCGATGATCGCGGACCGGACGCTCACTGCGGAGCGGGCGTGACGCCGTCCAGGAGGTGGTCGTCCCGGGGGTCGTCGGCCGAGCGGTCCGCGGCCTCGATGCCTGTCGCGAGCTCGGTGAAGACCCAGGTGCGGTAGGCGAAGAACCGGAACGCCGTGCCGAGCCCGAGTCCGACGACGTTCGCAGAGATGTTGTCCGCCAAAGGACTTCGCAGGTTCAGCACGTAGTAGGAGAAGGCCAGAGCCCCCAGGCTGATGCCGAGACCGATGCCGTTCATGACGACGAACATGAACAGCTCGCGGCGGGCCGAGGCGCGGCGGCGGTGGCGGAACGTCCAGTAGCGGTTGCCGAGCCAGGCGACGAGGGTCGCCACGATGGTGGAGACGACCTTCGCGGTGAGCGGCTTGTCCTCGAGCAGGCGGGGGCCGGCGAAACGGAGTGCGTTGAAGACCCCGACGTCGACGACGTACGCGACCGCGCCGACGACCCCGAACTTGACCATCTCGCGGACGACGACCTGCAGCGCCCCGCGAAGCCGGTCCAGTGCTAGGACGACCAGCCCTGCCAACGGGTGCCGGCTGTCACGAACCGGTGTCGGGGGACTTGCCGCCGCTGTCGGCCTGCCGGTGGCGCCCCGTGGACTTTATCCCGCGCCAACGAGTCGGGTCCTCGTCCATCCGCATGACGAATACGAGCGCACCGATTACGGCGACGAGGACCGCGGTGGCTGCCAGCATTTCGTATCCCTACTTCCTTGTGACCGACCACCACTATCGACCCGATCGGTGCGAACCGCACTTTCGGCGCGCCGCTAGCCTTGCCGTTCGTGTCCAAGTCTTCACAATCGCCGGCGGGGTTCCCGGTGCTCGCCGTTGTGGGCGGTGGGCAGCTGGCGCGCATGATGCAACAGGCTGCGATCCCGCTCGGGGTGCAGCTGAGGTTGCTGACCGTGGACCCTGACGACAGTGCCGCTCAGGTCATCCCCGACTCTACCGTGGGCCAGCACACCGATTTGTCCGCCTTGCGTGATCTCGTGTCGGGCGCGCTCGCTGTGACGTTCGACCATGAGCACGTGCCGACCGTGCACCTGCGGGCGCTGGAGGCCGATGGCGTCGCGGTGCGTCCCGGGGCCGACGCGTTGGTGCACGCGCAGGACAAGCTGGTGATGCGTAAACGGCTCGCCGACCTGGGCGTGCCGTGCCCGCGCTGGGCCGAGGTGCATTCGGTCTCCGACTTCCAAGCCTTCGGTGACGAGGTCGGCTGGCCGGTCGTGCTGAAGACCCCGCGCGGCGGTTACGACGGCAAGGGCGTGCGGGTGGTTTCGTCGGCCGAGCAGGCCGCGGACTGGTTCGACCGGGCTGCGGGCGGGCCGTTGCTGGCCGAGGAGCGGGTGGACTTCCGCCGCGAGCTGGCCGTGCTGGTGGCCCGGTCGCCGTCCGGCCAGGCGGCGTCGTGGCCGGTGGTGGAGACGGTTCAGACGGACGGCATCTGCACCGAGGTCATCGCTCCCGCTCCGGACCTGGACGACGACACGGCGGTCCGGGCGACCGAGGGCGCCTTGCGTATCGCCCGGGAGCTCGGGGTCGTCGGCGTGATGGCGGTGGAGGCTTTCGAGACCGGCGACGGGCGGGTGCTGGTGAACGAGCTGGCGATGCGTCCGCACAACTCGGGGCACTGGACCATCGACGGCTCGGTGACGAGCCAGTTCGAGCAGCACCTGCGGGCCGTGCTGGACCTGCCGCTCGGCGACACCCGCCCCCGCGCTCGCTGGACGGTGATGGCGAACGTGCTCGGCGGCAAGTACGAGGACCTGTACCGGTCCTACCTGCACGTGATGGCGCATGACCCGGGCGTGAAGGTGCACCTGTACGGCAAGACCGTCCGGCCGGGCCGCAAGGTCGGGCACGTCAACGTCTACGGCGATGACCTTGCCTCGCTACGGGAGCGGGCCAGGCACGCCGCCGACTTCATCCAGGGAGTGATCGACGAGTTAGCATGGGCACGGCCGGAGCCGGTGGCGGTGGCGGTGGCGCGGCGTCGGGTCAGCAGCCGCTGGTGGGCGTGGTGATGGGGTCGGACTCCGACTGGCCGGTGATGCAGGCGGCCTCCGAGGCGCTGAACGAGTTCGGCATCGCCCACGAGGTCGACGTGGTGTCCGCGCACCGGATGCCGGCCGACATGATCGCTTACGGGCAGGAGGCGGCCGGGCGGGGTTTGCGGGTGCTCATCGCCGGCGCCGGCGGAGCGGCGCACCTGCCCGGGATGCTCGCGTCGGTCACCCCGCTGCCGGTGATCGGGGTGCCGGTGCCGCTGAAGCACCTCGACGGGATGGACTCGTTGCTCTCTATCGTGCAGATGCCCGCAGGTGTGCCGGTCGCGACCGTTTCGGTCGGCGGCGCGCGCAACGCCGGTCTGCTCGCGGTGAGGATCCTTGCCGCCGGGTCCGGTCCGGAGGCGGAGACGCTGCGCACCGCCATACGGGTCTTCCAGGAGGACCTGCGCACCGCCGCGATGCGCAAGGGCGACTCCCTGCGCCGCACCTGGGGTGACCGTCAGGTCTGAAAACCACCCCCGCCCCCCGCAGAATGGTCGCTTCGCGCGTGGACACGCGGGCGTGTCTCCCGCGAAGTGACCAGTCATGCAACCCCCTGGTGGTGATCACGAAAAACCGGTTCAGGTTCAGCCGGACGCGCGCGTTCCGGCGTGTCACTGGCCCCGTGGGGGTGGTGTGTGCGGGCCACACTCACACCGTGAGAGCTTCTCGCCCGTTTCCTCACAGCGTGACAACCTCGCTCCAACACACAGAGCTGGCCACCCGCTTGCTCCAGTCCCGCCGGTGACGCGACAGTGGCGCAATGGCGACCCTGCAGATCAAGGACGTCCCCGATGAGGTGCTCGAAGTGATGCGCCGACGGGCTGCGACCGTTCATAAGTCCCTCGAGGAGTACCTCCGATCCCGCCTGATCGAGGAAGCGAGTCGACCTACCCTGGCCGAGGTGGTCGAGCGCTCAGCAGAACGGTCCGTGGGCGCAATACCGATCGAGGTCGCCGTAGAGGAGCTGCGGCAGGACCGTGCTCGTCACTAACCCAGCCGAACGCGGTAGCACTGCGTGCTACCGTCGGCGGCATGGGCGTCCAGCCGGAGATCAGCCAGCGTGACCTGCGCATGCGGTCGAGGGAGATCATGGATGCCGTCGAACGCGGCCAGTCCTTCACCGTGACGCGGGACGGTCACGAGATCGGTGAACTGGTCCCCCTGCGTCGACGACGCCGATTCGTCTCGCGTGCTGAGTTCGCTGAGACCTCACGCTCTGCCCCGGCGGTCGACCTCGCTGCTTTCCGAGCCGACCAGGACGCGGCTTATGACCAGGACACAGTCGATCCCTATGCCGGTTGACCACGGACGAGGTCTGCTGGACACGAACATCCTCATCCTGCGGCGGTGGATCGCTCCAGCGTCGCTCCCCGATGAGCTGGCAATCAGTGCGGTGACACTCGCTGAGCTATCTGCGGGCGTCCACCTCGTCAGAGGTGACGACGCCCGCGCGCGGGCAGAGCGCGCGCGGCGCATCGATGTGCTGCAACGTACCGAGAACGAGTTCGAGCCCATTCCATTCGATGCTGACGCGGCCCGGACCTTTGGACGGATCAGCGCGGCCGTCCAGGATGCTGGTCGCACCCCACGACGTCGGGTCGCTGATTTGATGATTGCGTCGGTGGCCGCCGCTCAGGCGCTACCGCTCTGCACGACCAACCCTGACGACTTCGCCGGTCTGGACGGCATAGTCGACATCGTCCCGGTCGCGCGTCCCAGCGGGGACATGGTTACGGACTAACGAGTGCCGATCGCCACGGTGGCTTCGAGGTTGTCGTCGCTGACCACCCGCACATCGCCGACCTCCGCGGCACCCGCCGCAG
>JASBSH010000098.1 GCA_030149025.1 Actinomycetales bacterium
ACAGGCCGCGGTCGGGGATCGTGCCGCCGCTGGTGACCGCCAGCCGTTGCGCGTTCCGCCGCCCGGTGAGGGTGCCCGCCGCCCGGTCCCAGACCAGGCGGGGACGCAGCTCGGCGAACTCGTCGGAGGGGTACCGGCCGCTCAGCATGTCGAGGACGGATTCGAGCACCGCATCGGTGAGGCCGGAGAACGGTGCCGAGCACCGGACCAGGCCGGCCAGGTCGGTCACCGTCCAGGCGTCCATCGCGACCATCGCGACGATCTGCTGGGCCAGCACGTCGAGCGGGTTGGCGGGGACGCGGAGCGCCTCGATGGCACCGGCCCGCATCCGCTCCACGGTGACCGCGGTCTGCACCAGGTCGCCGCGGAACTTCGGGAAGAGCACGCCGTGGCTCACCGCGCCGACCTGGTGCCCTGCGCGGCCGATGCGCTGAAGGCCGCTGGCGACGCTCGGTGGTGACTCGACCTGCACGACGAGGTCGATCGCGCCCATGTCGATGCCGAGCTCCAGGCTCGAGGTGGCCACCACCGCCGGCAGCCGGCCGGACTTCAGGTCGTCCTCGATCAGCGCCCGCTGCTCCTTGCTCACCGAGCCGTGGTGGGCCCGGGCAAGGATCGGCGGGACGCCGACCGACGCACCCGACTGCGCCATGATCGCCGCCGGCTGCAGCTCGCCCGGTCTGGGTCCCGCCCGGTCGTCTTCCGCTGCCTCCTCAAGCCGCTCGGCCCACACCTCGTTGAGCCGGGCCGTCAGGCGCTCGGCGAGCCGGCGGGAGTTCGCGAACACCAGCGTGCTGCGGTGCTGCGCGGCGTCCTGGGTGATGAGGTCGACCACGCGTTCCTCGACGTGTGGCCAGATCGACGCCGTCCGCGGGTTGCCCGCAGCCGGGCCGGTCAGGTCGTCTGTCGGCTCGCCGAGCTCGTTCATGTCGGGAACGGGGACGACGACACGCAGGTCGAGCTCCTTGCTCGCAGCCGGCTGCACAACGGTGGTCCGCCGGCCCCCAGGCGGGCCGGGCTGCCGGGTGCCGCCGAGGAAGCGGGCGACCTCCTCGACGGGACGGACGGTGGCGGATAGGCCGATGCGCTGTGCGGGCCGCTCCAGCAGGGCGTCGAGCCGTTCGAGGCTGAGAGCCAGGTGCGCGCCGCGCTTGGTGCCGGCGACCGCGTGGACCTCGTCGACGATGACGGTCTCGACGCCGGACAGGGCGGTTCGTGCCTGCGACGTGAGCAGCAGGAAGAGGGACTCGGGGGTGGTGATGAGGACGTCCGGCGGCGTCCGGGTGATGGTTCGGCGCTCGTTGGCCGGGGTGTCGCCCGACCGCATGGCGACCCTGATGTCCGGCTCGGGCAGGTCGAGGCGCAGCGCGGCGTGCCTGATACCCGTGAGTGGGGCGCGGAGGTTGCGTTCGACGTCGCTGGCCAGCGCCTTCAGCGGTGAGACGTACAGGACCCGGCAGCGGTGTTTCGGGTCGGCCGGAGCAGGGGTCGTGGCGAGCCGGTCGAGTGCCCACAGGAAGGCCGAGAGCGTCTTGCCGGACCCGGTCGGGGCGACGACGAGGGTGTGGTCGCCGCCGCTGATCGCGTCCCAGGCGCCGGACTGGGCGGCCGTCGGCGCCTCGAACGACTGGGTGAACCAGTCGCGAGTCGGTGCCGAGAAGCGCTCCAGGACATCTGCCACCCCTTGATTCTGAACGCCGGGTCCGACAATCGCCGCACCCGTGTGCTGCGCCGCCCTTTCCTCGCCGAACCCGCTGCCGCCCCCGCCGCCCCGCCGCCGCCCGCCCAACCAAGATCATGACTGCCCAGGTGGCGGTCGAAACCGGTTTTTCCGCCACCATGGCAGTCAACGCCCACCGTGGCAGTCATGATCAGGGCCGGCTGCCACCGCTGCCGCCACCGGCCTGCTGTCGTTGCCACCGGCCGCCCGCCTTGGGTGCCCCTCCGCAACCGCTGGCCTTCGTGCGTGACCCTCCGTCCACAGCCGCCTCGGCGCCGTCCTTCGTCCACAGAAGCGGCCCACACTCTGGCGGACGACCCAGCGGGCCCGGGAGCGTCGCCCCATGCCCGCCGCAGACCCTGCACTACCCGACGTCTTCACCAGGGCCATGGCACTCGAGAAGGGGCTGAGCCACCACCAGATCGTCCGGCGCGTGAGAACGGGGGTCTTCCGGCGGTTGCGGACTGGGGTCTACTGCCTGGATGAGACGTGGCAGCAGGCCGACCGACGGGCTCAGCACCTGCTCCTGGCGAAGGGCGTCTACCTGGCGTTCCCGGAGCGTTGCCTCAGCCACGTCAGTGCGGCGGCCTGGCACGGGCTTCCGCTCCCGTTCGCCGACACACAGGTCTGGCTCACTGGCATGCCCAAGCGAGGCACCTGGTACGACGAGCAGGTCCGCATCCAGGCGGCGCCGTTGCTGCGCGGCCACGTGATCAGGGCGAACGGACTGAAGGTCACGAGCCTCACCCGCACCGTTGCGGACTGCCTGCGACACCTCAGCGCCGAGGACGCCCAGATCATCGGCGACGCCGCCGTGAAGCAGAACACCGGCCTGCGCCCCAAGGTGGAGGCTCTGCTTGGCACCTGCACCGGGTGGCCGTTCACGGAGCGGGCCAGACACCGACTGCCGCTACTCGACGGCCGCCATGAATCGCCGCTGGAGTCGGTCTCCTTCGTGGAGATGCGCGAGCACGACCTGCCCCTCCCAGAACCGCAGGTCTCGATCCTCGACGAGAAGGGGTGGGTCGTCGGGCGCGGGGACTTCTACTGGCAGCAGTACGCCGTGCTGGGGGAGGCGGACGGTCTGATGAAGTACGACGTCGGTGACCAGGGGGACGGGCGGCGGGCGCTTGTGGAGGAGAAACGCCGCGAGGACCGGCTGCGTGCCTTGGGGCTGCACGTGGTGCGTTGGGGGCTGGCGGAGCTGCGGAGCCCCGGCTGGGCCGACTGGCTGCGCCGGGAGCTGGAGAAGGGCGACCCGGGCAGGTTCCGGGGCTCGGTCCAGTCCAGCCCATTCCTCTGATTCTGAGCGGCGTCCGACCGTCCCCATCCCTGGCCCGCCCCGACCAAGATCATGACTGCCCCGGTGGCGGAAAAACCGCTTCCGACCGCCACCTGGGCAGTAAACGCCCGGTCGGGTGAGCAAAGAGGTCGGGTGAGCAAAGAGGTCGGGGGAGCAAAGAGGTCGGGGGAGCAAAGAGGATGGATTCGCGGGCACACATCGGGCAGGCGCACCTCACCGTGGCAGGCTGGGCCGGTGCGGCACAGCGACTTCTGGCGGTTGATGGAGGACGAGTTCGGCAAGGGCTACGCCCGATCCGTCGCCAGCGACCAGGTCATCTCGGCGCTCGACGAGCGCACGCCCGCCCAGGCGCTGGACGCCGGCGTGCCACCGCGCCAGGTGTGGGCGGCGGTGTGTGAGGCGATGAACGTCCCACCGGAGCGGCGGCTCGGGCTCGACCCCGACGAGCGCCGCAAGCAACGCGGCCGAGCAGGCAGCCGATGAGCGAGCAGGCCACCGGTGACCGAGCAGGCGCCGGGCAACCGATGACCGACCAGCTCCTCGACGCCGAACGCCAGCACCGTCAGCGCCGGACCGTCCGCGTTCTCGTCGCCTCCCAGGTGCTCGGCGGTGTCGGCGTCGCGGCAGGTATCGCCGCCGGGGGTCTCCTCGCGGAGGAGGTCTCCGGCTCCACGGCGCTGGCCGGTCTCGCCCAGACCGCGTCGGTCCTCGGGGCGGCGTTGCTCGCCGTTCCGCTCGCCAGGCTCGCTGCCCGTTCCGGTCGTCGCCCGGCGCTTGCCACGGGCTACCTCGTCGGACTCGCCGGTGCCCTGCTCACGGTCGCCGCCGCCGTCGTCGGGCAGTACTGGCTCATGCTGATCGGGTCAGCGCTCTTCGGCGGTGGCACTGCCTCCAACCTGCAAGCACGTTACGCCGCAACGGACTTCGCAAGCACAGCCGAGCGAGGACGATCCCTGTCCGTCGTCGTATGGGCCACGACCGTCGGGGCGGTGGCCGGCCCCAACCTCCTCGGCCTCGGCGGCAGGACGGCCGATTCGGTCGGCCTGCCAAGGCTTTCCGGCTCCTACCTGTTCTCGGTCGTCTCGTTCCTGACCGGCGCTGTCGTCGTCCTCGTGCTCCTTCGCTCCCGCCGGCCGGGCACGAAGGCGCAGCCGACAGCGGCAACCAACGTGTCGTCGTCCGGCCCGTCGACCCTCGCCGTGCTCGGAACCGTCATGCGCATCCCGCGAGCGCGCCTGGCGATGGTGGCGATCGCGGCGGCGCACGCGGTGATGGTCGGCGTCATGGTGATGACCCCGGTGCACCTCGGGCACGGTGGCGCGACGCTCGAGGTGGTCGGCATCGTCCTTAGCGTCCACATCGCCGGGATGTACGCCGCCAGCCCCGTCATGGGTTGGCTCACCGACCGCGTCGGGAGGGTGCGGACGGTCGGCATCGGGATCGGCATCCTGCTCGCGTCGCTCATCACCGCGGCGACGAGCCCGATGGCTCCCGGCGCCGCGACCGCGGTCGGGACGACGGACGCCGCCACGCAGGCCGCCGACTACGCCGCGCGTCCGGTCCAGGTCGCCATCGCGCTCACGCTCCTCGGCCTCGGCTGGTCCTGCTGCGTGGTCGCCGGCTCGACATTGCTGTCGGAGTCGGTCCCGGGGGAAGTCCGGATCCCGGCGCAGGGGACGTCGGACCTCGTCATGGGCATCGCCGCTGCCAGCGCCGGGGCGCTCGCGGGTCCCGTTCTCGCTGCTGCGGGTTACGCGAAGCTGAGCCTGCTCGCGCTGGTCCTGCTGGTGCCGGTGATGGTCCTGGCCGTCGCGTTGTTGAGGGCGCCGACGCCCCGCGCGGGAGTGAAGTGATCAACACCACACCGCTTCGGCATACACCCTGTCAATCGAACCCGGCGCCGTCATATACGGTGTCTATCAAGCGATCCCGATGAATGGAGAGGTTCAACCAGGCATGTCCCTGATCAACACCGAGGTCAAGCCCTTCACCGCGCAGGCGTTCCACAACGGGCAGTTCGTGGAGGTGAGCGAGGCCGACCTCAAGGGCAAGTGGTCCGTGGTCTTCTTCTACCCGGCCGACTTCACCTTCGTCTGCCCCACCGAGCTCGGCGACCTGGCCGACAACTACGAGACGTTCCAGAAGCTCGGCGTGGACATCTACTCCGTCTCCACCGACACACACTTCACGCACAAGGCGTGGCACGAGTCGTCCGACACCATCCGGAAGATCCAGTTCCCGATGATCGGCGACCCGACCGGCACCGTCACCCGCAACTTCGAGGTCATGATCGAGGAGAACGGCCTCGCTGACCGCGGCACCTTCGTGATCGACCCGCAGGGCGTCATCCAGCTCATCGAGATCAACGCCGGCGGCATCGGGCGCAACGCCCAGGAGCTGATCCGCAAGATCAAGGCGGCCCAGTACGTCGCGGCGCACCCGAACGAGGTCTGCCCGGCCAACTGGGAGGAGGGCGAGGAGACCCTGGCCCCGTCGCTCGACCTCGTGGGCAAGATCTGATCGACGACTCCGACCAGCGAGTCAGCTGACGACGCCGCGGGACGGGTGGTCCCGTCCCGCGCTGTCGTCATTGAGTGAAATCCTTTGTCCGACTAGCGGTTTCTGGAGTTGCACCCGCGATGCTCGACGCGAACCTCACGGCACAGCTGAAGACCTACCTGCAGAAGATCGCCGAGCCGATCGAGCTCGCGGCGTCACTCGACGACAGCCCCAAGTCCGCGGAGCTGCTGGACCTGCTGAACGAGATCGCGGCGCTGTCGGACGACATCACCGTCGTGAGGTCGGACGACGACACGCGTCGTCCGTCGTTCGCCATCCGCCGCGTGGGTGGCCGGGACGACACCATCGAGGTCCGGTTCGCGGGGATCCCGCTCGGCCACGAGTTCACCTCCCTTGTTCTGGCGCTGCTGCACGTGGGCGGCCACCCCTCGAACGCCGCCAAGGAGCTGCTCGACCAGGTTCGCAACCTGCCCGGGGAGTACAGGTTCGAGACGTACTTCTCCCTGAGCTGCCAGAACTGCCCGGACGTCGTGCAGGCGCTCAACCTGATGAGCGTTCTGAATCCCCGGGTGAGCCACGTCGCCATCGACGGGGCCCTCTTCCAGGACGAGGTCGAGGAACGTCAGGTCCTCGCTGTGCCAACGGTTTTCCTCAACGGTGAGCTGTTCGACTCGGGCCGGATGACGCTC
>JASBSH010000101.1 GCA_030149025.1 Actinomycetales bacterium
TGCCGCGCCTACGCCGAGCGCATCGGGAGTTCGCTGAGAGCCTTCGTCGTGGTCGATGAGACAAGGGTCCTTCGGCTGCTCCGAGCGGTAACCGACGACCTCGCCTTCCTCGAGCAGGAGGCCACGGCTGACGCCCGGCGCCGGGCCGACCCGGCATGGCTGCGCGGTGTCAAGTACGCCTTCGTCACCGCGGTCGAGGGCTGCGTGGACGTCGCCCAGCACCTGTGCTCATCCGAGGGCTGGGGACCTCCGGCCGACAACGGCGACGCCATGCGCCTCCTCGGCGAGCACGGAGTCCTCGACAGAGCCCTGGCGGAGAGGATGCGCAAAGCCGTCGGGTTTCGAAACGTGCTTGTACATCAGTACGTCGAGGTGGACGACGCCGTTGTGCTGAAGCGGCTGGCTGATCTCGGTGAACTTCGCGCCTTCGCAGAGGCTGTCGCCGAGACGCTGCCGTAGCGCGAACAGCACGCGTTGGCCAGGGTGGCCTCGCAGCTGTTGGTGCAGGCTCGCCTGCGCTCGCGTGACCGGGTCGCACGGGCCCTGGGCGGCCTGACGAGCGACTGGCGCTGCGCATCCGGGCTTGTTGATGTCCACACCGCCGACCCGGGCGGCCCCGATCTAGGTGCGATCTAGGCGGCCCCGCTGGACGTTTGATATCGTACGATATCGGAGGTGGTCGCCATGGCTGATGTCCTGATCCGCGACGTGCCGGACGCCGTCCTTGCCCGGATCGACGCGCGTGCCTCTCGGCTGGGGCTGTCACGGGTCGAGTACATCCGCCGGCGTCTTGCGGCTGACGCGGCGACGGCGGGGACCCCGGTGTCGGTAACCGATTTGCGGTCGTTGACGGACAAGGTCGCGGACCTGACCGACCCAGAGGTGATGGGCGCGGCGTGGCAGTGAGCGAGTGGCTCATTGACAAGTCGGCACTTGTGCGCCTCGCCGAGACCCCTGACGCTGGGCTGTGGGCAGGACGCATCGAGCGGGGTCTGGTGCGGATCACTACTGTGACTCGGCTGGAGCTGGGGTACTCCGCGCGCAGTGGTCAGGACGCCCGTTCGATCTTCACGAGCGCGCCGGTGTCGGCGATGCCGGTGGAGTACCTGACGCCAGCCGTGGAGGATCGGGCAGTTGAAGTGCAGCTCCTCTTGGCCGGTCAGGGCCAGCACCGGGCACCGTCCATTCCCGACGTCATCGTCGGCGCCGCTGCGGAGCTGGCTGGTTTGACCGTCCTTCACGTCGACAAGGACTTCGAGTTGATCGCGAGCGTCACCGGGCAGCCCATTGAACGCTTGCGCACCTGAAGATCAGCCCTTGTGCTCAAGCGGCTTGCTGATCTCGGTGACCTTCGCACCTTCGTAGAGGCTGTCGCCGAAACGGTGTCATACGCCGAACAGCACGCCGTTACCGCGCAACGACCCGCGATGCGTCGCTGATACCAAGCAGGCCACGCAGCCGAGCGGGATCCAGGCCGCCGAGGTCCGGGTACTCGCGACGCACCCACGCCATGTCGTCGAGTACGGCTTGCAGTTCCGCCAGTGCCTCTCCGCCCTCGGCGACAGCGCCGCGGGGCGTGCGCCCGCCGAGCTCGGTCAGCTCCGCATCGAGCCACCTCTGCTCGGAGCCGGCCTCGTCCTCCTCGTCCTCCTCGTCCTCCTCGTCGTCCTCATCGAACTCCTGGTCCGGGCCCGACTCGCCGTTCCACAGATCCAGCAGAGATTTCGGTCCCCAGAAGGCGGCCAGCTCGTCGGGGTCGTACCCGTCGCGCAGCAGCGCCACGAGCGCGGCACGGCGGGTTCGGTCGACGAGCAGCGGGGCACACAGCATCGCTTGCTTCTCGCCATCCCACAGCAGCCGGGCCTGGACGATGTCGAGCGGCCGCACGGTCATGGAGAACGCACGATCGGCAAGGACGACCTGCTCCTCGGCTGGTAGTCGCCGTACGGTCACCGCCCGACGAGGCTGCACCTCGACCACCTCGTACGCGGCGAGGGGCGTACCGACCCAGCTCTCCAGCAGGGCACGTTCGTCCTCGGGCAGCAAGTGACCACGGCTCTCGAGGTAGTGCTCGATCACGCCGCCCTCGAAAACAGCCATGTCCAGCGACAGCTCGAACGCTTGCGGACCGACAACCTCGGCGAACCTCCCCGCCGTCTCGAACAGCCCAGGCCGCTGAGCGTGCACGTACAGACGCGTGTAAGCAAGGCGTGCTCGCAGCGGGAGCGGGTGCTGGACGTCCCGAAGACAGCACACCTTGTACTTGCGTCCCGAACCGCACGGACACGGGCGGTTTCGGGACACCACCCCATCCGGCAGGCTCAACAAGGGCCGCAGCGCCTGACGCGTCGGGTCGCCTGCCTCGACCCCCGCCTGCTGCAACAGGTGGTCGGCGCGACGGGCGTCCCCACGGGCGGCGGCATATTCGGCGGCGTCCAGCGCGGCCGGCAGCAGGGTCGGCGCCAACTCCGCAGCCTCGGTGACGAGTCGCTCCGCCGCCGCGTACTCACCACGCCCCTCGGCTGACCGTGCAGCGAGCAGCAGGGCCCCCGGACGTTCGGCATCGCCCGCCGCCGCCAGCAGGGCGTCGGTCACGGCTACGGGCAGCGGGGCGAGTTCGACAGCATCGGCAACGTCTTCGACCACCGCCGAGAGCTGCAACCAGGTCAGGAGGAGCCTGGTCTGCTCCTCGGTCGGTGCCTCACCCGCGCGTAGCTGCGGCAACAGAGCATGCGCGCCCACCACGGCGCGGATCTCCACCTCGTTGAGGTCGTCCACCTCCCGATCGGAGGGGAGCCCCGGCAACGAGGCCCTG
>JASBSH010000105.1 GCA_030149025.1 Actinomycetales bacterium
ACGTGTTCTTCGAGATGAACCCGCGGATCCAGGTCGAGCACACCGTGACCGAGGAGATCACCGACGTCGACCTCGTTCAGGCGCAGCTGCGGATCGCGAGCGGCGAGACGCTCGCCGACCTCGGCCTCAGCCAGGACACGATCCGCGTCAACGGCGCGGCCTTGCAGGGCCGGATCACCACCGAGGACCCGGCGAACGGGTTCCGCCCCGACACCGGCAAGATCACGGCCTACCGCTCGGCCGGCGGTGCCGGCGTCCGGCTGGACGGCGGCACCGCCGCCACCGGCGCGGAGATCAGCGCCCACTTCGACTCGATGCTGGTCAAGCTGACGTGCCGGGGCCGTGACTTCCCCACGGCCGTGCGCCGGGCCCGCAGGGCGCTCGCCGAGTTCCGTATCCGCGGGGTCAGCACCAACATCCCGTTCCTGCAGGCGGTGCTCGTCGACCCGGCGTTCATCGCCGGTGACGTCGCCACGTCCTTCATCGACGAGCGGCCGCACCTGCTCACCGCCCGCAGCTCCGCCGACCGCGGCACCAAGCTGCTCACCTGGCTGGCCGACGTCACCGTGAACCGGCCCAACGGGGAGGCGCCGGTGGACCTCAGTCCCACGGCGAAGCTGCCCTATGCGGATCTCGACGCACCGGCGCCGGCAGGGTCGAGGCAGCGCCTGCTCGATCTCGGGCCGGAGGGGTTCGCCGCCGCGCTGCGCCGGCAGGAGGCCCTCGCGGTCACGGCCACGACCTGCCGTGACGCCCATCAGTCCCGGCTCGCCACCCGGGTGCGCACCCGTGACCTGCTCTCGGTGGCGCCCTACGTCGCCAGGACGACGCCACAGCTGCTGAGCGTGGAGTGCTGGGGCGGCGCGACCTACGACGTGGCGCTGCGCTTCCTCGGGGAGGACCCCTGGGAGCGGCTGGCACGCCTGCGCGACGCCATGCCGAACCTCTGCCTGCAGATGCTGCTGCGCGGCCGCAACACCGTCGGCTACACGCCCTACCCGACGGAGGTGGCCCGCGCCTTCGTCGACGAGGCGGCCGCGACCGGCATCGACATCTTCCGGATCTTCGACGCCCTCAACGACGTCGAGCAGATGCGCCCGGCGATCGAGGCGGTGCGCCAGACCGGCACAGCCGTCGCCGAGGTCGCGCTCTGCTACACCGGCAACCTGGCCGACCCCGACGAGCGGCTGTACACGCTCGACTACTACCTCGACCTCGCCGACCGGATCGTCGACGCCGGTGCGCACGTGCTCGCCATCAAGGACATGGCCGGGCTCCTGCGCCCCCAGGCGGCCCGCACCCTGGTGACGGCTCTTCGTGAGCGTTTCGACCTGCCCGTGCACCTGCACACCCACGACACCGCGGGAGGCCAGCTCGCCACCCTCCTCGCCGCTGCTGACGCCGGCGTGGACGCCGTCGACGTGGCGTCGGCGCCCATGGCGGGGACCACGAGCCAGCCACCCGCCTCCGCGCTCGTGGCCGCACTGGCGCACACGCCGCGGGACACCGGGCTCGACCTGCGCGCTGTGATGGACCTCGAGCCCTACTGGGAGGCGGTGCGTCGGCTGTACGCGCCGTTCGAGTCCGGCCTGCCCTCGCCGACCGGCCGGGTGTACGACCACGAGATCCCCGGCGGGCAGCTGTCGAACCTCCGCCAGCAGGCGATCGCGCTGGGTCTCGGGGAGAAGTTCGAGCAGATCGAGGCGATGTACGCGGCCGCCGACCGGATCCTCGGCCGCCTGGTGAAGGTGACGCCGTCCAGCAAGGTGGTCGGCGACCTCGCGCTGCACCTCGTCGCTGTCGGCGCCGACCCGGCCAAGTTCGCCGACGACCCGCAGTCCTTCGACATCCCCGACTCGGTGATCGGCTTCCTCAGCGGGGAGCTGGGCGACCCGCCGGGCGGCTGGCCGGAACCCTTCCGCAGCAAGGCGCTCGCCGGCCGCACCGCGCCGGTCAGGACCCAGGACCTGGACGACGACACGCGGGCCGCGCTCGCCGCTCCCGGCCGCGGCCGGCAGGAGATGTTGAACCGCCTGCTCTTCGGAGGACCGGCGTCGGAGCTCGCGAAGGTCCGGGACACCTACGGGGACGTCTCGGTCCTCGACACGCGGGACTACCTGTACGGCCTGCGCCCGGGGGACGAGCACACCGTGACCCTGGAGAAGGGTGTCAGCCTGCTCGCGGGGCTGGAGGCGGTCGGCGACGCCGACGAGCGGGGCATGCGGACCGTCATGTGCACGCTGAACGGGCAGCTGCGCCCGGTCCAGGTGAGGGACCGTTCGATCAGCGTGGACGTGAAGGCCGCCGAGAAGGCCGACCCGTCGAACACGGGCCATGTGCCGGCGCCGTTCTCCGGTGTCGTGACGCTGAAGGTGGCCGAGGGGGACACGGTCCAGCCCGGCGCCACCGTCGCCACCATCGAGGCGATGAAGATGGAGGCCGCAATCACGGCGCCTGCCGGAGGAACGGTCAGGAGGCTCGCCATTGGTCCCGTGCAGCAGGTCGAGGGCGGTGATCTGCTGCTCGTCGTGGGGTGAGCCGGGGTGTCGAGGCGGTCGGGTAGGCGGTCAGTCGCCGTTTTCGGCAGGCGTCCGGTTCCAGAGCCGGATGGTACGCACCTCGTGCTGCTCGGACAGCACGCAGATCGCGCCCGTCGCGAGCTCGAGCATCGCGCCCGACTCCGGTGGTATACCGAGCCACACCGTCGTCAGGACCCGCAGCATGTGGCCGTGGCCGACCAGCGCGACCGGTCCCCGTTGTAAGGGCTGCCGGACCCGGTTGAGCACGGCCCGTGCACGGTCGGCGACCTGATGGATGTCCTCACCGGGTGTCTGGCCCGGGCCACCGGGCGCGACGCCGGCGTCGAAGACACGCCAGTTGTCTCCGCGCTGCTTCCGGATCTCCGCCGTGGTGAGCCCCTCGTAGGCGCCGTAGTCCCACTCCATGAGGTCGTCGTCCAGGGTGACGGGGCCGATGCCGGCCAGCTCGGCGGTCCGGCGCGCCCGCTGCAAGGGGCTGGACCGGACCTGGACGAAGTCGACGCCCTCCAACAGCGGCCGCATGGCAGCCGCAACCCGTTCTCCCAGCTGGTCCAGCGGTACGTCGGTGCGGCCCGTGTGGCGGCCTGTGCTCGACCACTCGGTGCGGCCGTGCCGGACGAGGACGAGGAGCGGCCCGCCGCGGCCGGGGGCCGGGGCGTCGGCGTACACGCGTTGCGGTCTCACGGGCCCGGAGCCTACGGGGCCGGAGCCCACGGGGCGGGCCGCTGCCCGGGCGCGAGATGTTGCCGCCTATCCTCCCGGCGTGGTCGACGTACTCGTCTGGGTCCTTGCGGGGGCTGCGCTCCTGCTCGCCGTCTGGGCGCTCGCCGGCGCCGTCCGCAACGTCCGCCCGAGCGGGCCACAGCTCGCCGGTATGGCTGTGCTGGAGGTCGCCCTGCTGGTGCAGGCCGTGATCGGAATGGTCGCCTTGGCGCGCACCGACCGTCCGGTGAGCACTGCGACCTTCGTCGGCTATCTCGTCGCATCGGTGCTGCTGCTGCCGGCGGGCACGTTGTGGGGCATCGCGGACCGCAGCCGGTGGGGGAACGGTGTCATCGCGATCGCGTGCTTCGCCGTCGCGGTGGTGGTGCTCCGCCTGCTGCAGATCTGGAGCTGATGGTGTTTACCGAGCTGATGGAGCTGACGTGGAGCTGAAGTGGAGCTGAAGTGGAGCTGAATGGTGTCTGACGTCGACCGCGAACAGCTGCCCGCTCAGGCTCGCCGGTCGGGTTTCGGACGGGTCCTCATCGCCGCCTACGCCGTGTTCGCGCTGTCCGCGAGCGCAAGAGCCGGCGTCCAGCTCGCCACCGAGTTCGGGTCCGCCCCGCTCGCGTACGTGCTGTCGGCGTTCGCTGCCGCGGTGTACGTCGTCGCCACCGCGGCGCTGGCCACCTCCGGCCGGCGGGGCTGGCTGGTCGCGGTGACGGCCGTGCTGGTCGAGCTGGTCGGCGTCCTGACCGTCGGCACCTTCACCCTGGTCGACCGCGCAGCCTTCCCTGACGCGACAGTGTGGTCCGTCTACGGTCGCGGATACGGTTTCGTCCCCCTCGTGCTGCCCGTGATCGGGCTTTGGTGGCTGCATCGGACACGACCGTCCGCCTGATTCGTCCGATAAGTCCTCGGCGGAGGCGATTGCCTTTGCTGTTCCGCTGGTGCTCCGCAGACGAGCGGCGCAGACTGGTTCGGTCCAATAGGGCCGAGCCTGTGGGGCACCATGTCTGAGATCACCAGCCCACTTCCCGACGTCGTCCCGGTCCTCTCCCGGGGGCGACACCGCAACCCGCGCAAGGGCGCCTGCTTCATGGAGATGGCGTCGTTCCTCGCCGGTGAGCGTTGGAGCGACCACCCCGCGTGCACGCACCCGCTGCTGGCCGAGCTGGCACGGGGGGTGAACGACTGCACGTCCGACGAAGCGCGTACGCGTCTGGGGACGCTGATCCCATCGGTGATCGGTCTGACCGGCGACGACCTGCACGTGGACGCCCGCATCGGCATGCGGGCGGCGATCGCGGCGCTTCCGGTATCGGCAGCGGCGCGCCAGAACGTCCTCGCGGTCTCCCTGCTCACCTGTGACCGCGTTCTCGCCGACCTCGACGGTCGCCCGCCGGAAGATCTCCTGGAGGAGACGCGGGAGGCTCTGGCGCGGGTGCCGCAGGCCGCGTCGTGGGCGCAGGACTTCGCGCGTCGGCTCCGGGTGTCGCCGAAGGGATTCCGCCGGCACGC
>JASBSH010000119.1 GCA_030149025.1 Actinomycetales bacterium
CGAGCGTCGGCGTCCATTCGTCGAGCAGGCTCGGCAGCGCCCGGATGATCCGCGTCTTCGCCTGCCCGCGAAGCCCGAGCAGCAGGATGTCGTGCCGGCTGAGGATCGCGTTGCAGATCTGCGGCAGCACCGTGTCGTCGAACCCGACGATGCCCTCGAAGCGCGGCCCGCCCGAGCGCATGACCGAGATCAGGTTGCGGCGGATCTCCTCCCGCACACTCACCTGCTCGTGCCCGCTCGCTCGCAGCTCCCCGACCGTCCGGGGAGCTTCGGGCGAGGGGCGCGGCGTCATCGTGGCTTCACTCATGGACCGACGCTACGTCGCGGTCCGCCGATGCGTCACCCGGCGGGCCACATGCTGGGCAACCGGCCGAAGCCCGCACGACAGGACGAGCTATCAGTGGCGCAGGCCGAACCGCCGGTAGACCCGCGCCAGCGGCTTCGGCGCCCACCAGTTCCACTCGCCGAGCAGGGTCATGGTCGCCGGCACCAGCAGCGTGCGGACCAACGTCGCATCCACAGCCACCGCCACGGCCAGCGCCACACCGGTCTGCTTGATCACCAACAGCTGCCCGGTGACGAACCCCAGGAACACGGCGACGACGATCAACGCCGCCGAGGTGATGATCCGCCCGGACCGCTGCAAGCCCACGACCAGGGCGTCGTCGTTGCTGAGCCCGGCGTCGTGGGCCTCCTTGATCCGGGACAGCAGGAACACCTCGTAGTCCATCGCCAGGCCGAACCCGAACGCGAGCACCAGCGGCGGGATGCTCGTCTCGATCCCGCCGGCCGAGGTGAAGCCCAGCAACCCCTCGAGGTTCCCCTCCTGGAAGATCCACACGAGCACACCGAGGGAGGCGCCGAGTGACACCACGTTCATGAGCAGCGCCTTGATCGGGATCAGCACCGACCCCGTCATCAGGAACAGCAGCACGAAGGTCGCCAGCACCACGACCCCGATCGCCCAGGGCGCCCGTTCCGCCAGTGACTCGGTGAAGTCGACGAGGTGCGCCGACTGGCCGGTGACCCATTTCGGGTAGCCGGGTGACATGTCACGCGCCTCCTGCACGACCGCACGTGCCTGCGGGTCTGCGGGGTCGGCGTCCGCCGTGTAGACGTTCACGAGCGAGTACTCGACGTCCAGGGCCTGTGGGGGATCGACGCGTGCGACTCCCGATGTGCCGCTGAGCTTCTCCGCCAGCCCGGCCATCTGCTGCGGCGTCGCGCGGCCGACGACCTGGACCGTGGGCGAGTCCGAGCCGGGGAACCGCTCGCGCAGGGTCTCGAAGAACTGCCGCTCCGGGTTGTCCACGGGCAGCAGCTCGACGCCGGAGCTGCGCATCTGCATCTGGAACATCGGTACGGCGGCCACCGCGAGCACCGCCACCACGCCGAGAGTGACCAGCCATGGGAACCGCTGCACGCGCCGTCCGAGCCGGGAGAAGAACCCCTCGGCCGGCGCGACGTCACCGAGCTTGTTGACCAGCGCGCGTGCACCCGGGATGCGTGACGTCACCCCCGGCCGGACCATCCGCATGCCGGCAAGCGCGAGCAGCGCCGGCACCAGCGTGATCGCCACGAGCAGGGCGACCACCACCACGCTGACTCCCGCCGCCGCGATCGCCCGGAGGATCTGCGCCTCGAACAGCAGCAGGCCGAAGAGGCTGATCGCCACGGTGAGCGCGGAGAAGACGATCGTCCGCACGGCTGTCGCCATGGTGGCGCCCAACGCTTCCGGCACTGAGTCGTCACGGCTGTTCCGCAGCTCTTCGCGGAACCGGCTGACCATCAAAAGCCCGTAGTCGATCGACAGACCGAGCCCGAGGATCGTCACCACGCTGACCACGGTGCTGTCGAGGTCGAGCAGGTAGGAGATCCCGAGCAGCGACGCGAGCGCGCCGGCGATCGACACCAGAGCTCCGACGATCGGCATCCCTGCCGCGAGGAAGCCGCCGAAGACGAACACCATGATGAGCAGGCTGACCGGCAGGGCGATCATCTCGCCGTTGCGGATGTCGTCCTCGACCTGGCCGATGATCTTGTCGAACACGATCGTGAACCCGCCCACGTGCGTGCGCGATCCTGCGACCTCCCGTTCGACGTCGTCCCCCAGTTCGTTCAGGCGTTCCTGGACGGCGTCCAGCGCCTCGGTCTCCCGGCCGCCGCTCAGGCGCCCCTTCACCGTCGCGCTGACGAGGACCGCCTTGCCGTCCTCGGCCACGAGGGCTGCGGCGCGCGGGTCGCCGGGTTGCAGGGCCAGCGGGTCGACCGCCGACGCGACGTCCGGGATCCTGGCGATGTCGGCGCGGGCCTGCTGAAGGAGCGGCGCGAGCGCAGGATCGGTGGGGGAGACGCCGTCGATCAGCAGCGACATGGACGGCCCGTTGGGCTCGTTCGCACGGATGATCTCGCTGCCGGCTTCGGCCTCGCCCGGGACCGTCGGCTCACCGCTCTTCAGCCGGTCGAACAGTCCCTCGCCGAAGGCGCCGCTGGCGCCGGCCATGCCCAGGCCGGCCGCGAGGACCCACGCGATGACGACGAGCAAGGGGTGGCGGGCGATCCACCGACCGAGCGATGCGAGCACGTCGTTCAGGTTCCCAGGTCGCTCGCCTTGGGATGCGACCAGCCCTACCCCTCGGTAGCCCCGGTACCCGCGCTCCTGCTCGGCGGGAGGCGCCGGGCGCACAGCTGTACCCGGTTAGCCTGACGCGGTGACCGACCTGTTCACGGCGGACGACGACGAGCCGGGCCGCGTGGCGACGACCGCGGCGCCGCTCGCCGTCCGGATGCGTCCGCGCAGCCTGGATGAGGTGGTCGGGCAACAGCACCTCCTCGCTGCCGGCTCGCCTCTGCGTCGGCTCGTCGAGGGCATGAGCGAGGACGGCGGCCACGCAGCTTCCGGGGGATCTGCGGTCAGGCGTGCGGGGCCGACGTCCGTGATCTTGTGGGGTCCGCCGGGGACGGGGAAGACGACTCTCGCGCACGTGATCTCCCGTGCGACGGGCGCTGCGTTCGTGGAGCTCTCCGCGATCACGGCCGGCGTCAAGGACGTTCGGCGGGTGATGGAGGAGGCCCGCGACACCCGCGACCTGTACAAGCGGCGCACCGTGTTGTTCCTCGACGAGATCCACCGCTTCACCAAGGCGCAGCAGGACGCTCTGCTGCCGGGTGTCGAGAACGGCTGGGTGGTGCTGGTCGCGGCGACCACGGAGAACCCGTCGTTCTCGGTCGTCTCGCCGCTGCTGTCCCGGTCGCTGGTACTGACGCTGCAGCCGCTGTCGGCCGAGGACGTTCGCACGCTCCTGGAGCGGGCGATGGAGGACGAACGTGGTTTCGGCGGTGACGTCGTTGCCGACGACGAGGCGCTCGACCACCTGGTCCGCCTGGCCGGCGGCGACGCTCGTCGTGCACTGACTGCTCTCGAGGCTGCTGCGGGGGCCTCGGCGGTCGACGCCGGTGGCGACCTTCCTGTCCGGATTGCGCTGGACCACGCAGAGAGGGCCCTGGACGTGGCCGCGGTCCGGTACGACCGTGAGGGCGACCAGCACTACGACGTCACCAGCGCCTTCATCAAGTCGATGCGGGGCTCGGACGTCGATGCGGCTCTGCACTACCTCGCCCGGATGCTGGAGGCGGGGGAGGACCCGCGGTTCATCGCCCGGCGGATCATGATCGCCGCCTCGGAAGAGGTGGGCATGGCGGACCCGATGGCCCTGCAGACCGCCGTGGCCGCGGCCCAGGCGGTGCAGATGATCGGCATGCCGGAGGGGCGGATCATCCTGGCCCAGGCGGTGGTGCACGTCGCGACCGCTCCCAAGTCGAATGCGTCGTACAAGGCGATCGGCGCTGCACTGGAGGACGTGCGGGCCGGCAAGCTGGGGCAGGTCCCGACGCACCTGCGGGATGCCCACTACCCGGGCGCCACGAAGCTCGGCCACGGCAAGGGCTACGTCTACGCCCACGACGAGCCGCACGGCGTGGCCAGGCAGCAGTACGCGCCGGACGAGGTCGTGGGGCGGCGTTACTACGAGCCGACCGATCGTGGCTACGAGCGCGACGTGTCGGCCCGGCTGCAGCGGCTGCGTCAGATCCTCGACAGCTGACGGAGCAACCTGCCCCTGCAAACCGCGATGTTCTGCAGCGCCGAACCACGCGCTTGAGCACGAGGCTGCCTGC
>JASBSH010000120.1 GCA_030149025.1 Actinomycetales bacterium
GAAGGTCGAACGCCGTGCCGGGGACTGGGCGGCTGCCGCTGTGGGCGCGTATGTCGTTCTGGGGGACGGCGCCACGCAGGCGGGCGCGTCGGCTTCCGGTCCCGGGGCGGGCGGCGTCACGGACGCCGGGATCGGCCTGACCGCCGTTGGGGCGGGGCACTTCTGCGCGCCCGATGCGGAGGAGTACCTGATCGGGAAGCCACCGACCGACGAGCACCTGGCGGAGGCCGCTCGGCTCGCCGCGGAAGGCACCTCGCCCAACGCGGACCAGCGGGGTCCCGCCGACTACAAGCGTCACCTCGCCGAGGAGCTCACGCTTCGCGCTCTGCGGCGGTCCGTGGCACGCGCCCAGGGAAGGATCTGACATGCAGGTGACGATCACGGTGAACGGGCAGGCGGTCACGCGGGAGATCGAGCCGCGGCAGCTGCTCGTGCACTTCGTCCGGGACGACCTCGGGCTCACGGGGACGCACTGGGGCTGCGACACCACGCAGTGCGGCACCTGCGTCCTCTGGCTCGACGGCGTGCCGGTCAAGAGCTGCACCGTGCTGACCGCGATGGCCGACGGGCACGAGGTGCGAACCGTGGAGGATCTCGAGCAGGACGGCCGGCTCGACCCGGTGCAGCAGGGCTTCATGAACGAGCACGGGCTGCAGTGCGGCTTCTGCACCCCGGGCATGATGATGACCGCCCGCTGGCTCCTCGACCACAACCCGGATCCGGACGAAAGCACCATCCGAGAGGCGATCTCGGGTCAGCTCTGCCGGTGCACCGGCTACGAGAACATCGTCCGCGCCGTCCGCTGGGCAGCACGCCATGAGGCCGAGGCGCGCGAGCCGGAGCCGGCAGCGGCGGCCGGTGTGGCCGGCGTCCCCGCTCAGAGTGCACCCACCGGCGCCGGTGAGGCGGAAGGGGCGACGGCATGACCACCACAGCGAGCCCGGCCGAGTCCACCGGCGCGCAGGGCGCACCCGGGACGACCGCCCAGCGCATGAGCCCGGGCGGCAACCCGATGGGTTTCGGCCGCATGCTCCGCAAGGAGGACGCGCGGTTCCTGCGCGGTCAGGGGCACTACCTCGACGACATCACGATGCCCGGCATGCTCCACGCCGCGATCTTGCGAAGTCCGTTCGCGCACGCGCGGATCCGTTCGATCGACACCTCCGAGGCGGAGGCGCACCCCAATGTCCGGGCGGTGATCACCGGCGCGACGCTCGAGGGCCTCAAGCTGGCGTGGATGCCGACGCTGTCGATGGACGTGCAGGCGGTGCTGGCGACGGACAAGGTGCGCTTCCAGGGCCAGGAGGTCGCCTTCGTCGTCGCTGACGACAAGTACGCCGCACGTGACGCGCTCGAGCTCATCGACGTCGACTACGAGGAGCTGCCTCCGGTCGTCGACGCCCGCCGCGCCCTGGACCCGGACGCACCGGTGATCCGGGACGACATCGAGGGCAAGACGGACAACCACATCTTCGACTGGGAGGCAGGCGATTCCGTTCTCACTGACCAAGTCTTCGCCGCCGCCGACGTGGTCGTCACCCAGGACCTGCTCTACCCGCGGGTGCACCCCGCTCCGATGGAGACCTGCGGGTCGATCGCGAGCATGGACAAGGTCACCGGCAAGCTGACCGTCTACTCGACGACGCAGGCGCCCCACGCGCACCGCACTGTCTACGCGCTGGTCGCGGGCATCCCGGAGCACAAGATCCAGATCATCAGCCCGGACATCGGGGGCGGGTTCGGCGGCAAGGTCGGCATCTACCCCGGGTACGTGCTCGCCGTCGTCGGCTCGATCGTCACCGGCAAGCCGGTGAAGTGGGTCGAGGACCGCAGCGAGAACCTCATGTCGACGGCGTTCGCCCGCGACTACCACATGAAGGGGGAGATCGCGGCCACTCGCGACGGCAAGATCACCGGACTTCGGGTGGATGTGCTCGCCGACCACGGTGCCTTCAACGGCACCGCCCAGCCGACGAAGTTCCCGGCCGGGTTCTTCCACATCTTCACCGGCAGCTACGACCTGCAGGCCGCGCACTGCAAGGTGACGGGCGTCTACACGAACAAGGCACCCGGGGGTGTCGCCTACGCCTGCTCGTTCCGCGTCACCGAGGCGGTCTACCTGGTCGAGCGCATGGTGGACCTGCTGGCCGGCGAGCTCGGCATGGACCCCGCCGAGCTGCGGATGAAGAACCTGATCCGGCCGGAACAGTTCCCGTACACGACCAAGACCGGTTGGGAGTACGACTCCGGCGACTATCCACGGGCGTTGCAGAAGGCGATGGAGATCGCCGGCTACGACGAGCTGCGCCGCGAACAGGCCGAGAAACGCGAACGCGGCGAGTACATGGGCATCGGCCTCAGCTTCTTCACCGAAGGAGTGGGCGCGGGGCCGCGCAAGCACATGGACATCCTCGGCCTCGGGATGGCCGACGGCTGCGAGCTGCGGGTGCACCCCACCGGCAAGGCGCAGCTTCGGCTGTCTGTGCAGACCCAGGGGCAGGGGCACGAGACCACGTTCGCGCAGATCGTTGCCCACGAGGTCGGCATCCCGCCGGAGGACATCGAGGTCATCCACGGTGACACCGACAACACGCCGTTCGGTCTGGGCACGTACGGTTCTCGCTCGACACCGGTGTCGGGGGCGGCGGCCGCCGTGGTGTCCAGGCGCGTCCGTGACAAGGCTCGGCTGATCGCCGCGGCCGCCCTCGAGTGCAGCCCGGACGACCTGGAGTGGGAGCAGGGCCGCTGGCAGGTGAAGGGCGACCCGGAGAAGGGCAAGACGATCGCCGAGATCGCCATGCTCAGCCACGGCAACCTCGAGCTGCCGGAAGGGGTCGAGGGCCACCTCGACGCCAGCGTCGTCTACGACCCGCCGAACCTGACCTACCCGTTCGGCGCGTACATCTGCGTCGTCGATGTCGATCCCGGCACCGGGCAGGTCAAGGTGCGCCGGTTCATCGCCCTCGACGACTGCGGGCCGCGGATCAACCCGATGATCGTGGAGGGGCAGGTCCACGGCGGTCTCGCGGACGGGGTCGGCATGGCGCTGATGCAGGCCATCGCCTTCGACCCGGACGGTAACAACCTCGGCGGCTCCTTCATGGACTACCTGCTGCCCACCGCCCTCGAGTGCCCGAGCTGGGAGACCGGTGAGACCGTCACGCCCTCGCCGCATCATCCCCTGGGCGTCAAGGGCGTCGGCGAGTCGGCGACCGTCGGCTCCCCGCCGGCGGTGGTCAACGCGGTGATGGACGCGCTGGCGCCCTTCGGGGTCAAGCACGCCGATATGCCGCTGACGCCGGCGCAGGTGTGGCGGGCGATCCAGGGCCGGCCGATGCGCACGGACCTGGCGGTGACGTGAGCCGCCTCGCGGTTCAGCAGCGCACCGCTCAGCTGCGCTCGGAGCGGGTGCCCTTCGTGCACGCCGAGGTGGTGCGCGCCGAGAAGCCGACGTCCGCCAAACCCGGTGACGAGGCAGTGGTGTTCGCCGACGGGACCATCGAGGGTTTCGTCGGCGGCACCTGCGCCGAGTCCACCGTGCGGGCCCAGGCGCTTGCCCTGCTCGACTCCGGCGAGACGCTGCTGCTGCGCATCACGCCGGAGCCGAAAGGCTTCCAGCCGCGCCCCGGGGCCCTCACCGTGGTCAACCACTGCCTGTCCGGCGGCACGCTCGAGATCTTCCTCGAACCGGTGATCCCCGCGCCGGTGCTCGTCGTCCACGGGGACAGCCCGATCGCTGTCGCCCTGCGCGACCTCGCCCGTCCCCTCGGGTACGTGCTCCAGGAGCTGCAGACAGATCACCCGGACGACGACACGCATGCCGCGCTGTCGGGCGCGGCCGCCGTCGTGGTCGCGTCACACGGGAGGGACGAGGAACCGCTGCTGACGGCGGCGCTGCGTGCCGGCGTCCGGTATGTGGGTCTGGTGGCGAGCCGGAAGCGGGGTGCGGCGGTTCTCGCGTCTCTGGACGTCGACGAAGCGGCGCGGGCCCGGGTTCGGACGCCGGCGGGCCTCGACATCGGAGCCCGGACGCCGGAGGAGGTGGCGCTGTCGATCCTCGCCGAGATCGTCGCGGACAGAAGGCGTCTGTCGGGCAACGTGGCCGCGCCGGAGCATGCACAACCCACCGAGGAGCCGGCGGTGCAGAACGCCACCGACCCGGTCTGCGGCATGTCCGTTGCGGCCGTCGACGCCTTGCTTCACCTGGACCACGAGGGCGAGCGGTACTGGTTCTGCGGCACCGGTTGCCTGCGAGCGTTCGCCGCCGACCCGGACGCCTACACGACGTGAGCGACGTCGAGAAGGTGGTGGCCGACGTCCCCGGCCTGGTGCGCGCTCTGGGGGACGTCGGATACCTGGCTGATCGGGGGCTTGCGACGGCGTTGTTCTGTGCCGTCCGGCTGCCGCAGCCGCTGCTGCTGGAGGGGGAGGCGGGCGTCGGGAAGACGGAGGCCGCGAAGGCGCTCTCGGCAGTGCTCGGCACGCCTCTGTTCAGGCTGCAGTGCTACGAAGGGATCGACGCGTCAGAAGCGTTGTACGAGTGGAACTATCCGCGACAGCTGCTCGCGATCAGGGTCGCCGAGGCACGCGAGGAGACGGTCGCGGAGGAGGACCTGTTCGGACCCGACTACCTGGTGGCGCGGCCGCTGCTGCGAGCCGTGGAGCATCCCGGGCCGATGCCGGCGGTGCTGCTGGTCGACGAGGTGGACCGCGCCGACGAGGAGTTCGAGGCGTTCCTGTTCGAGCTGCTGGCCGAGTCGGCGATCACTATTCCGGAGATCGGGACGGTGCGGGCGACGGTGCCTCCGGTCGTGGTGCTGACGTCCAACCGCACCAGGGACCTGCACGACGCCCTGAAGAGACGCTGCCTGTACCACTGGATCGACTATCCGGATGTCGACCGGGCCACTGCGATCGTGCGACGGCGTGTGCCGGAGGCGACGGAACCACTTGTCTCTGAGGCGGTTTCGGGGGTTGCGCGGCTGCGTTCGTTGGATCTGCAGAAGCCGCCCGGTGTTGCGGAGGCCATCGACTGGGTGCGGGCGATGCAGGTACTGGGCGCCAAGGGGCTGGACATCGACGTCGCCGAGTCCACGCTCGGGTCGGTGCTCAAGTACCGCGAGGACACTGACGTCGTCGTCGAGCGCGGGCTCGACTGGGTCGTCGGCGGGTAGCGATTTGGTTCGGATTCGCTGACTCGTGGACGCCGTCACGCAGGTCGATCTCGCAGGCGTGGCCGCACGCTTCGGTGCGGTCCTGCACGACGCGGGGGTGGCGGTGACTCCGGAACGTTCGGCCAGGTTCGCGTCAGCGGTGCTGCTCGCCCGGCCGGGATCGGTGGAGGACCTGTACTGGCTGGCGCGAGTGACGTTGGTGGATGACGTCGACCAGTTGGCCGCCTTCGACGCGGCGTTCGCGCAGGTCTTCCGCGGGCTGGTGGACATGGCCGAGTTCCGGGGTGAGCAGGGCGCCCCTCCGGTCACGTCGGTACCGCCGCCGGAGCTGCGCCCGGGGCCTGATCGACGTGCGGCGGGGCCACGCGGGGCGTCGACTCCCGCTGATGTGCCGTTGCCGGCGCTGACCGGTGTGCCGTCCGGGGCGGCGGCGGAGCACAGCGAGACGGTTGTGGCGGCGGCGAGCAGCGAGGAGCGGTTGCGGCGCAAGGACTTCGCCGCGTGCTCGCCCGAGGAGCTGGAGCTGCTGCGCCACCTGGTGTCGCAGGTGCGGTTGGCTGCACCACCCCGGTTGGGCCGGCGGACGTCGTCACGACGGTCGGGTCGGCGCCTGGACCTTCGGCGCACGCTTCGGATGGCTCGCCGAACCGGTGGTGACCCGGTACGGCGTCGCTACCGGGTCCGGGTGGAGCGGCCACGGCGGGTCGTGCTGCTCGCGGACGTGTCCGGCTCGATGGAGGCGTACTCGAGGGTGTACCTGCACCTGCTGCACGGCGCCGTCCGGGGAGCCGGTGCGGAGGCGTTCGTGTTCGCGACCCGGTTGACCCGGCTGACCCGTGCCCTGGCGCAGGGGTCGCCGGACGTCGCCCTGTCGGATGCCATGGCCAAGGCCCCGGACTGGTCGGGTGGGACGCGGATCGGTCTGGCGCTCAAGCGGTTCAACGACGAGTACGGGCGACGGGGGCTCGCTCGCGGGGCGGTTGTCGTGATCGTCTCGGACGGCTGGGAGCGTGACGACCCGGCGCTGCTGGGGGAGCAGATGGCTCGGCTGTCCCGGTTGGCGCACCGGATCGTGTGGGTCAACCCGCGCAAGGCCGCGGAGGACTTCCAGCCGTTGGCCGGTGGGATGGCTGCCGCCCTGCCGTACGTGGACCAGTTCGTCTCCGGCCACAGCCTCAATGCCCTCGACGACGTGATCGCAGCAATGAGGGATGAAGTGTCAAAGCGGTAATGGCTTCCGGAGCCGCCATCGTCCCGGGTGTCTGGACGCGGGCGTCACGCGGACGAGGCGATCTTCCCGGTGTCCCGTCGCCATGGTCCGTTGGGTCGCTCCATCGACATCGTGCGCTGTTCTCCACAGCTCGGACCCCGTTCGCCGTGCGTTGTCGGTGGCGTCCGCTAGGCTTCGAACAGCAGTTCGACAGTGCATGAAGGGAGTGTCTCGGTGACCACCACAACCAAGCCGCGGCCGGCCGAGCCGCCAGGACAGCCGCCCGGGTTCGCCATGGCACCGCCGAATCCGGAGCTGCCTGATGAGTGGCCGGTGTGGATGCTGCCCGACCCGGATGACCTGCTGGAGCCGGGCGCCCCGCCGGACGTGGAGCCGGACGCCGCCTTGTTGGCGCGGTGGGCGCAGTTCGAGGACCTGGTCGCCGACGGCAGCATCGAGCTGGAGCCGGCCGAGGCGTGGCTGGCCGCACCGGCCGCCGCCCGCACCAGCCATGGGGACCTGCTGGCGGTGCTGGCGTCAGATGCTCCGCGACCCGTGGTCTCGGAGGTGCTGGCCCGGTTGTCCGAGGCGACGGTGTCCGAGGCGCAGCGGATCGACCGGATCAAGGCCCTGGCGCAGGTGATCAACAACGCCCACGGGCAGCTGATGTCCCAGATCGCCGCCCTGCACGCCACCCGGGACGACCAACCGACCTACACCGAGCAGGACGAGATCGCCTACGCCGAGTTCCTGTCCGTGGAGCTCGGCCTGGCGCTGCGGATCGGCCCGAAGACCGCCTCGAACCTGGTCGACGACGCGCTCACGCTGACCAAGCACCTGAAGGCCACCCACGGCGAGCTGCTCGCCGGGCGGATCGACCTGCCCACCGCCCGGGCCATCATCGACGGCACCATCGGTTTGAGCGACGACGCCCGCGAGCAGGTCGAGCTGATCTGCCTGACCCGCACCGGCACGCCGGGCGGCACTCCCGCCGGCATCCGCCGCCTGGCCAAACGGGAGGCGATCAAGGCCGACCCCGACGCGACCAAGGCCCGCGAACAGATCGCCAAGGAGTCGATCGGCGCGTCCAAACCCGAGGCCGAGGACGGCGTCGGCGACCTGATCCTCACCCTCGCCGTCAAGGACCGCGCCGCGGTCTGGACGTCCCTGCAAGACCACGCC
>JASBSH010000127.1 GCA_030149025.1 Actinomycetales bacterium
GCCTGGAGCAGCTGGCCCCCGCGCTGCCGCCGATCCTCGACGGCGACGCGCTCGCCGGCCACGTCACAGCGCAGGCCGCCGAGGCCACAGGCCTTCGCCGGGGAACACCGGTCGTCGCGGGTGCGCATGACGTGGACGCGGCAGCGCTCGGCATCGGGGCGGCTCACCCCGGAGCAGCCAGCGCGGTGCTGGGGACCTTCAGCATCAACCAGGTAGTCGCCACCGAACCAGTGACCGATCCTCGCTGGCAGGCAAGGTCCTTCGTCCAGAAGGGCACCTGGCTGCACATGTCCACGTCCCCGGCCGGCGCCGTGAACTTCGACTGGGCGCTGCGGCAGTTCGGCCCGCACGACACCACCGGGGCTGGCGACCCCGCCGCCGGGGTGACAGAGGCGATGCAGCCGGACGCTGGCCCCGACGACCCGCTGTTCCTGCCGTTCCTGCTGGGGTCGCCGCACGGTGCCGACGTGCCGGCGTCCTTCGTCGGCCTGCGGGCGTGGCACGACCGCGCCCACGTACTGCGCGCCGTCCTGGAGGGAGTGGCGTTCAACCACCGGACCCACATGGCGCCGCTCGCCCGGCGGCTGGAGCCCGTTGGGGCGGTGCGGGTCTGCGGCGGGGGGGCGCGCAGCAGCCAGTGGACGCAGCTGCTCGCGGACGTCCTCGGCATGCCCGTCGAGGTCACCGATACGGAGGAAGCCGGCGCCCTCGGCGCTGCACTCCTCGCAGGCGTCGGCACCGGCGTCTATGGGTCGATGGCGCAGGCGGTCGACCGGACCGTCCGGGTGGTGCGCCGCCAGGAGCCGCGCGAAGGCGAGCGGGCCCGGCTGGATGCCAGGTACCGGCGGTACCTCTCCCTCGTCGACGCGACGAGGTGGGTACCGATCGCAGACACCGACCGACAGGAGCGCACATGACCCTGGTCGGACCCGCCGACCTGCTCCGCGACGCCCGGCGGCAACGTCGCGGAATCGGCGCCTTCAACGTGATCCAGCTGGAGCACGCCGAGGCGTACGTCCGCGCCGCGGAACGCACCGGGCTGCCCGTCGTGCTGCAAGTCAGCGAGAACACCGTTCGCTACCACGGCAGTCTCGAGCCGATCGGGTCGGCGTGCGTCGCGCTGGCACGGCAGGCGCAGGCCTCCGTCGTCGTCCACCTCGACCACGCCGAGGACCGGGCGCTCGTCACACGCGCCGTCGACTGCGGCTTCACGTCGGTGATGTTCGATGCGTCGAGGCTGGCCTACGAGGACAACCTCTCGCGCACCCGGGACGTCGTGACCGGCTGCCACGACGCGGGCGTCGCGGTCGAAGCTGAGCTCGGTGAGGTCGGCGGCAAGGACGGGGCGCACGCTCCTGGAATCCGCACCGACCCGGGCGAGGCGGTGGCGTTCGTGCAGGCCACCGGTGTGGACTCACTTGCGGTCGCGGTGGGGACGTCCCACGCCATGGCGGATCGGTCGGCGGTGGTAGACCTCGGCCTGGTGGCCCGGCTGGCGGACGCTGTGCCAGTACCGCTGGTGCTGCACGGCTCGTCAGGGGTGGACGACGAGTCGCTCGCGGCGGTCGTCCGAGCCGGGATGACGAAGGTGAACATCGCCACGCGGCTCAACCAGGTCATGACCGCAGAGGTTCGAAAACGGTTGTCCTGCAATGAAGGAATCAGCGACCCGCGCAAGTATCTGGGGCCGGCGCGCGACGCCGTCACCGACGAGGTCGGGCGGCTCCAGCGGCTGCTGTGGAGAGAGGGCGAGAACTGATGGTTGCACTGTCGCAGGCAACGCTCGAGCAGCTGCCACAAAGTGTTCCGGTGCCCCGTTACGACCGGCGCGAGGTTCGGTCGGGCATCGTCCACTTCGGGGTCGGCGGCTTCCATCGTGCGCACCAGGCGGTCTACCTGGACAGCTTGATGAACGAGGGCAAGGCGCACGACTACGGCATCTGCGGGGTCGGCCTGCTGCCGGGGGACGCCGCCATGCGCGACGCATTAAAGGCTCAGGACTGCCTCTACACGGTGGTTGTGAAGTACCCGGACGGCACCCTGCAGCCGCGCGTGATCGGCTCGATCGTCGACTACCTGTTCGCGCCGGACGATCCTGAGGCGGTCCTCGGGAAGCTGGCGGCCCCCGAGACGAGACTCGTGACGCTGACCGTGACCGAGGGCGGTTACAACATCAACCAGGTCACCGGCGAGTTCGACGTCGACGATCCGGCGGTGCAGGCTGACATGCGGCCCGGTGCCGTTCCACGCACGGTGTTCGGCTTCGTCGTGGAAGGCCTGCGCCGCAGACGGGAGCTGGGCCTCCCACCCCTGACCGTCGTGTCGTGCGACAACATCCAGGGCAACGGTGAGGTGGCGCGGCGAGCGTTCTCGACCTTCGCCAGCCTGATGGACGAGGAGCTCGGCCGCTGGGTGGAGGAAAGCGTGCGCTTCCCGAACTCCATGGTCGACCGCATAACCCCGGTGACGTCCCAGGAAGACCGGCAGGTGCTCGGGGAGCAGTTCGGCATCGAGGACCGTTGGCCGGTGGTGTGCGAGCCGTACATCCAGTGGGTGCTGGAGGACGCGTTCACCGGGGAGCGGCCACCGCTGGAACACGTGGCTGTGCAGGTCGTCGACGACGTCCACCCGTATGAGCTGATCAAGCTGCGGCTGCTCAACGCCGGCCACCATGCCCTGGCCTACCTGGGCTACCTGGACGGCTATCGGTACGCGCACGAGGTCGCCCATGATCCGCTGTACGTCACCTTCCTGTTGGGGTACATGACCGAGGAAGCCTCGCCCACCGTGCAGCCCGTGCCGGGGCTGGACCTCTCAGACTACCGGCGGACCCTGGTCGAGCGGTTCGCGAACCCTTCGGTCAAGGACACGCTGGCACGGCTGTGCGCCGACACGAGCGACCGGATCCCGAAGTTCCTGGTGCCGGTGATCCGCTACCAGTTGGACGCCGGGGGGCCGATCGAGCGGTCGGCGCTGGTCGTCGCCTCCTGGGTCCGGTACGCCGAAGGCGTCGATGAGCAGGGCGAGAGGATCGACGTCGTCGACCGCCTGGCCGACAGGCTCGTGCCGCTGGCCCGGCGGAGTCATGAGGAGCCCACAGCGTTCATTTCCGACCGCGAGCTGTTCGGCGACCTGGTCGATGACGAGCGCTTCGTGTCCACCTACGTGCGGCTGCTGTCGTCACTGCACGAGCGGGGTGCCCGAGCGACCTTGGAGGATGTCGTCGCAAGTCTGCAGAGCGCCGGCTCGGCGCGCTGACCGGTGTGCATGGCGAGAGGAGCTCACGTTCACCGTGGGGTTGCGGTGCCTGTGCCAAATGCTGTACCCCTGATGACCTCGAGGTCATCTTCTCCACAGCACGCTCCGACGGTCGAACCTCGACTCCCCCACCGAAGGTCAGAGACACGGATCCCTTGAGTGGCGGTGACCTTGTCGCCCGTCGCGAGTAAACCCGCCTGTCGGCAACGGTGAGCCGCTTCTCAGCCGCGGTCGAGCAGGTGGCGGAAAGCCTCGAGGTTGCGGGTCGACTCACCGCGCGAGATGCGCCAGTCCCACTCCTTCTGCATCGAGCTGAAGAAGCCCAGAACGAGCAGCTCGTTGAACGACTCGTCCGCGGTGGCTGCCATTACACCCATCAGCTCGTCGACCGATTCGACCGTGACACCCTCCAGCGGAAGGCGTCCGACGAGGTAGACGTCCCCGTCGGAGTCGACGGCGAACGCCGCTCCCGGAAGCCGCAGGTTCCGCTCGAGCAACCACATGTGGAAGGCCGCCTCGTTCTCGTCCGGGTGACGAATCACGAACGCGGACACCGACATGGCTCGATCGCCGACGATCACGGAGACGGTCGTCTTCAGCTTCCGCTCACCCGGCAGGGTGACCACATACTCGCCGGCGCGGGCCCCGGCTTCGTGCGTGACGCCGTCCTCGTCGGATAGTCCGTCGAGCCAGTCGAGAAACGCCTTCTCCGCGGTCTCGCGCGCACCGCCCTGCGCTTTCCCCCGAGACGTCACGGTGCGACGTCCATGGTCTCGGCGGGAACCGGCGGCGAACCGCCATTGGCACCGGCTTCCGAGCCAAAGCCGTTGCCGTTCGCGGCAACCAGCCGAGCCAACCGCTCCCGGCGCGCCCCGGTGTACACAGCCAAGGTAGCGTCAACGGTGGCGTCCCAGCCGAACCGCAGCGCATGACGAGCGGCACCACGAGACAGCGCGGCCAACCGGGAAGGCTCGGCGAGCAGACCGCCGATCGTCGCCGCCCAGTCGGCCGGGTCGTGACCGTCGACGAGTACGCCGGAGACGCCGTCGGCGACCGCTGTCGCGAGACCGCCCACATTCGCTGCGACGACGGGAGTTCCGGTGGCCTGCGCCTCGATCGCCACCAGGCCGAACGACTCACTGTACGAAGGCACCGCAACGAGATCCGCCGCCCGGTACCAGTCCGCGAGCCGTTCGCGGCTGACCGGCGGGTGCATCTGCACGACGTCGGGCACGCCAGGCACGCCCATGAGACCGAGCGAGGTGGCCAGGTCCTCCAGCTCGTGCGGGTGCCGCAGCCCCGACCCGCTCGGCCCGCCGACGATCGGCACCACCAGCTTCTGGCGCAGGCTCGGGACGGCGCGCAGCAGGTGAGCCGTGGCGCGCACCAGCACGTCCGGCGCCTTCAGCGGCTGGATGCGGCCGGCGAACAGCAGCACGTGCGCGGCCTGTGGCAGGCCGAGGGCCGCGCGGGCGCGGCGGCGGCCGTCCTCGCCCTGGTCGCCGAACAGGTCGAGATCCACACCGGGTGGCACGACCTCGACGAGCTCGGGGGCCGCGTCGTAGAGGCGCACGAGATCGTCCTTCTCGGCCTGCGTGTTGGCGATCAGCCGGTCCGCGGCCGAGACCACCTGCTCCTCACCGATCTCGCGCCCCGACGGTTCGGGGGTGTCCCCCTGCGCGAGATGGCTGTTCTTGACCTTGGCCATCGTGTGCATGGTGTGCACGAGGGGCACGTGCCAACGATCGGCCACCAACCACCCCACCTGCCCGGAAAGCCAGTAGTGCGAGTGCACCACGTCGTACCAACCCGACTCGTGCCGCGCCTCGGTGCGCATCAAACCCGCGGTGAAGGCGCACAGCTGACCCGGCAGGTCCTCC
>JASBSH010000132.1 GCA_030149025.1 Actinomycetales bacterium
CAGGCTCTCCTTCGCGGTGGTGGGGTGGCCGGGTTCGGGGGGTCGGGGAGGCTCCAGGAGTCCCATGGCGACGAGGTCGTCGACGGGGTCGGTCACGCCGCAGCAGCCGAACGAGACGAACGTGGACCGGACGGCGCGTGCACCGTCCTCGTCCAGGGCACGCAGGCGGTCGGCCAACGGCTCCGCCTCCGTGATCGAGAGGACCTCGTCCAGATCGTCCACGCGGCCGCCGTCCCGCGCCACCGCCACCGCGGCCAGCACGTTGGCGAACCCGTGGTGGGTGAAGCCGGTGACCTCGGCGGTGTGCCGCACGGCGTTGTGGAGGCCGGCGGTGAGCTTGAGCGGCACGCCGACCTCGACGGCCCGGTGCAGGACGGCGGCGAGCTCGGCCGTGCTGGGGAACAGGTGGGCCTCGATGCCGCCGGTGCGGAACTTGGCGGCGATGTGCGCAGGGGCCTTCGCGATCGTTGCCAGTGCCTCGGGCAGGTCGGGGCCCCGGTGAACCTCCACCCAGCCCTGCACACCCTGGGGCAGGAACCGGTCGAGCGAGTCGACCACGCGCCGCAGGCCCGCGAGCTGGTCACCCTCCTTCGGGACGGCGACCTCCACCGCGACCACCTCAGCCGGCACCCCGCTCGCCGGGTCGCTCAGCGCGGTGAGAGCCCCGAACAGCCCCGGCAGCGGATCCGGCTGCTTGGCGTCGGCGATGAGGCTGATGCGCAGGGGTGCGCGGTTCTCGCCGGCGTGCGTGTCGTCGTCCAGGTCCTGCTGGTCGATGCGCTGGTCTCGAAGGGACCGCGTGAAGGCGTCCAGCTGCGCGACCGGCACCAGCAGCGGGCCGATCAGGTCGCTGTACCAGGCCGACCGGTGCACCGGGTGCTCGCGAACCGCCTGAGACATGGGTGCGAGCCCTGGCGGGAACACCGCTGCGTCGTCGACGAGGCCGGTGAGCAGGCTTCGTGGCGCGAGGTGGCTGGGGTGGCTTGACACATCGGCGACTGTAGCCGAACGTATCAGCAGCGATACAGCGGCGTCCGGTAATCGGACACTCGGCTTGCTGTCCGGCGCTCCAGAAACCTCGGAGGAGAGATGGCGTACTACCGCAGCGTGGGTGAGATCCCGCCCAAGAGGCACACGCAGTTCCGCAAGCCGGACGGCTCCCTGTATGCGGAGGAGCTGATGGGGGAGGAGGGTTTCTCGTCGGACTCCTCGCTGCTGTACCACCGCGACGTGCCCTCGGCGATCGTCGACTCGCGCGTGTGGCAGATGGCCGACCTCGCGACCACCCCGAACCACCCGCTGAAGCCCCGGCACCTGAAGCTGCACGAGCTGTTCGCCGGTGAGAAGCCCGGCGAGGGCGTCGACCCGGTCTGCGGGCGCCGACTGGTGCTCGGCAACGGTGACGTGCGGATCGGCTATGTCGTGGCCCGTGAGCCGAGTCCGCTGTACCGCAACGCGGTCGGCGACGAGTGCGTCTACGTCGAGTCCGGCGCGGCGACCGTCGAGACGATGTTCGGCGTGCTGACCGCCCGGCGCGGCGACTACGTGGTCATCCCGCGCGGCACGGTGCACCGCTGGGTGCCCGAGCAGATGGACACCGAGGGTCCTCTGCGCGCCTATGCGATCGAGGCCAACAGCCACATCACACCGCCGAAGCGGTACCTCTCCAGGTTCGGGCAGTTCCTCGAGCACTCGCCGTACTGCGAGCGGGACCTGCACGGGCCGACCGAGCCGCTGCTGGTCGAGGGCACCGACGTCGAGGTCTACACCAAGCACCGCGGCAACGGCCCGTCCGGTGTGGTCGGCAGCATCGTCGTGTACCCGACCCACCCCTTCGACGTGGTCGGCTGGGACGGCTGCCTGTACCCGTACACCTTCAACGTCGACGACTTCGAGCCGATCACCGGCCGGGTGCACCAGCCGCCGCCGGTGCACCAGGTGTTCGAGGGCTACAACTTCGTCATCTGCAACTTCGTGCCGCGCAAGGTCGACTACCACCCGCTCGCGGTGCCGGTGCCGTACTACCACGCCAACGTCGACAGCGACGAGGTGATGTTCTACTGCGGCGGCGACTACGAGGCCCGCAAGGGCTCGGGCATCGCCCAGGGGTCGATCTCCCTGCATCCCGGTGGCCACAGCCACGGCCCGCAGCCCGGAGCCGTGGAGAAGTCGCTGGGCAAGGAGTACTTCGACGAGCTGGCCGTCATGGTCGACACCTTCCGGCCGCTGGAGCTCGGCGAGGGCGGCCTGGCCTCCGAGGACGAGGGCTACGCCTGGACGTGGGCGGGCCGCGGACCTGCGGGTTCTGCTGGACACACCACCCCCGGAGCACAGGCCTGAGCCTTGGCTGGGTAGGTTCGTTCGCCTGATCGTCCAGGCGGAGGAACTCATCCGTGACCAGTGACAGCCGGCGGGACGGTCCTGCGGGCGACGACCTCGAGGAGGCCCGCAGGGCCCAGATCGCCGAGGAGCAGCACCGCGTCGACGAGCTGTACGCACGGCTCGACGAGCTGCGGGAACGCACCGCGGCGGACCTCGCCTCGGTGCGTCGCAGCCGCGCCACCGGCAGCCACCAGAGCCGGTCGGAGCGGGATGCCTTCGCGACCCTGCACGAGAACCGGCTGAGCCAG
>JASBSH010000153.1 GCA_030149025.1 Actinomycetales bacterium
CGGGACGGCGACGAGGAGACGAGCACGTCGCGTCCGGCGACCAGCCCCGCGACGAGCTGGACGCCCATGACCGCGACGAGCGCGAACAGCGGCAACGTCCAGCCCCCGGCCTTCTCGTGCAGCACGCCGAAGCCGAACGGACCGATGGCACTGATGAGGTAGCCGACGCCCTGGCCGAACGCCGACAGCGCACCGGTGTCCGCGGCGGTCGCGGCCCGGAGGTTGAACATGGTGAGCACGAGCGGGAAGGTGCCGCCTCCCACACCCATCATCACGGCCCACACCCAGGCCCCGGACTCAGGGGCCACAGCCAGCCCGATGATCGAACCGATCGACAGCAGCGTGAGCAGCGAGGTGTACAGCCGCTGGTCACGGCTCCGGCTCGCCAGGGACGGCACGACGAAGAACACCGGGACGCCGATCAGGATCGAAACCGCAATCAGCACACCGGACGTCGCCGTGGACAGGCCCGCGTCGTGGAAGACGACGGCCACCCACCCCATCTGCACGTAGGCGTAAGTCGCCTGGGTGCCGAAGAAGATCGCCAGCGCCCACGTGACTGGGTGCCGCAGCACGAGCCGCATGTCGGCGCGGTCGTGGCGCGTGGCGCGGTCGTGGCGCGTGGCGCCGTCCACGTGCGTGGCGCCGTCGACCTGCGTGGCGCCGTCCACGTGCGTGGCGTTCGGGGCAACGGGTGCGGGCAGCGACGGCGAACGGCGCACCACGGCCGTCCACAGCACCGCCGCGACCGCGGCCGGCGCCGCCCAGACGGCGAGCGCAACCTGCCACCCTGCAAACTGCGCGAGTGGCGCGCTGACACCGGCACCGAGCGCGGAACCGGTTGCCAGAGAGGCCGAATAGGCTCCGGTCGCCACGCCGATCCGGCGCGGGAAGCGCAGCTTCACGACCACCGGCAGCAGGACGTTGACGATCGCGATACCGGCGCTCGCGAACACGGTGCCGACCAGCAGCACGACCACTCCGCCGGCGACGCGCGCCAGCAGCGCGGCGGCAAGCAGCGCGATCGACCCGCCGATCACCCGGTCGAGCCGAAAGCGCCTCGCCAGCATCGGACTCACCGCGCCGAACCCGGCGAAGCACACCAGCGGGATCGAGGTGATGACACCCGCGAGGGCCGCCGACAGCCCGGTCGCCGCCTGCACGTCCGCGAGCACCGCGCCGAAGCTGCTGACGGTCGCGCGCAGGTTCCCCGCGACGAGGACGACCGCGGCGAGCGTGAGCCACAGGGACGGCGCCCCGCCCGTCTGCGCGCGCGGCGTCCGGTGCATCTCGCGCACGCTAGCCGAACCCGGCCGGTTCCCCGGCCGCAGGCAGGTACCGGCGCGCGATCTCGGCTCCGATGCGTGCCAGCAGGGGGCCGGGACTGCGCATGGCCAGCTCGGGCTCGCCGCGCACGTCCGGCTCGTCGGTCAGGGCATGGACGCCGACAAGGCCGATCTCGTGGACCTGCGGCTCGGTCAGTGCGCACGAGCCGACGACGGCGACGACCGGGACACCGGCCCCCCGTCCCGCTGCAGCGACGGCGGCCGGTGCCTTGCCGTGGAAGGTCTGGAGGTCGAGGCGACCCTCGCCGGTGACGAGCAGGGTCGCACCGTCGAGCGCCGGGCGCAGGCCGCTCAGCTCGAGAACGACGTCGGCCCCGGGGCGCATGTGCGCGCCGAGCACGGCCAGGGCCGCGAAGCCGACCCCGCCGGCCGCACCTGCTCCTGGGTCGAGGGTGTGGTCCTGGCCCGTGGTCCGGGTGACCAGGCGCCCCCACCGCTCCAGGGCTGCGTCCAGCGTGGTGACGTCGGCGTCGTCCGCGCCCTTCTGGGGTCCGTAGACGGCAGCCGCGCCGTGGGGTCCGAGCAGCGGGTTGTCGACGTCGCAGGCCACGACGAGGTCGATCCGGCCGAGGTCGGGCAGACCGCTGAGGTCGAGGTGCTCGGCGTCGAGCAGTCCCAGGCCGCCGGGCATGACCGGCCGCCCGTGGGCGTCGGTGATCCGGGCGCCGAGGGCCTGCAGCATGCCGGCGCCGCCGTCGGTACAGGCGCTGCCACCGATGCCGAGGACGATGCGGCGGCAGCCGGCGTCCAGCGCCGCGGCCAGCAGCTGCCCTGTGCCGTAGCTGGTCGCCGTGAGCGCGGTCGACCGTGTCGGCCCGTCCGGGAGCAGGGTGAGCCCGGAGGCCTGAGCCAGCTCGACCACGGCCTCGTCCCCGCGACGAGCCCACCTGGCCCGCACGGGTTCCCCGGTGGGGCCGACCACGTCGAGACCGACGGCCGAGAAGCCTGCGTACGTGGCGGCGTCCACGGTCCCCTCACCGCCGTCGGCGACCGGAACCCGGCGGACGCAGGTGTCCGGGTGTGCGGAGGTGATGCCCTGCGCCAGGTGGTCGGCCACCTGCGACGCCGTCAGCGTCCCCTTGAACTTGTCGGGCGCGAGCACGACCACCGGTTTCACGTGCCTGATTCTGTCCGTAGATGGCGCGTGATGAGCGGACGCCAGCCGCCGAGGGCGCGTCCGCCCCGGCGGAACGCCCACATGACGATCTGGCGGATTCCGAGGATCGCGCCGGCGCCGATGATCGCCGACCAGGTCGACGCCGCGGCGAGGCGGAGCAGGCCGGCCGCGACGAGAAGGTCCAGGAAGACGCCGACGGTGACGTCGACGCGGCGCGTGCCGAGCAGGATGAACAGCGCCGCGACGAGACCTGACAGCGCGACCATCGCCGCCATGAGATGCAGAGCGGCCGTCACCTGCTGGTACCGCCCGCCTGCTGCGCCTGTTGGTCCGTGGCCTGCGCCTCCGCGACCTGGCGACGCTCCTCGGCGATCTCACGCGACAGGAAGTAGTTGAGAGCCGTCCGGATGGTGGCGACTGCTGCGAGCTTGCCGAGCTCCTCGAAGCTGGGCGACACAGCTGTGCGCAGGACGTCGCTGGCGAGCTGGAACTCCAGGCCCAGGGTGAGGAACCGGCCGAGACGCAGCCGGACCGGGATGAACATCTCCGCGCTGCGACTGGTGAGCAGGACTCGCACGAAACCGACGAAAGCCCAGACCGCCCCCACGACGATGACCAGCGCCCCGGCGGCCTCGACGAAGATGACCAGCAGGCTGACAACCTGCTGCAGGGTCGTCTCAGCCTGGTCGGCGAGCTGGGGCGGCATGACGGCGCTGTACCCCGCCGTCGCTGCGGCACGCCTTGCGGACCGGCTCATCGCTCCTAGGGTGGGATCATGAGACTTGCCCGTCGGCCGCTCCTGTGGATCGAGCAGGCGAAGGGCCTGGACGCCGTCGCCAAACCGGCCGCGTCGGCGGTCAGCAAGGTGGTGCGGTCGCGCCGGTCGCTGCACAACCTGTTGAGCGGCGTGCCGATCGGGCACCCGCTGCACCCGATCCTCACCGACGTGACGATCGGCGCGTTCACCATGGGCACCCTGGTGGACCTGGTCGGCGGCCGGCGGTCGGCCCCGGCGGCGGACCTGCTGGTGACCGTCGGTGCCGCCTCGGCGGTCCCCACGGCGCTGACGGGGGCCAACGACTGGTCGGACACCACCGGAGGCTCGTCCCGGGTGGGGCTGGTGCACGCGGCGGCGAACTCCACGGCGCTGACGCTGTTCCTGGCCTCGTTCGTCGGGCGTCGGGCATCTCGTCCCCGCCGTATCGCCTTGCGGTTGGCGGGTCTCGGCTTCCTGACCCTGGGCGGGGACCTCGGTGGGCACCTCGCCTACACGCGCGCGGCAGGTGTGAACCATGCAGCGTTCGAGCGGCTGCCGAAGGACTGGACCCCCGTCCTGGCGGACGCCGAGCTGGACGAGGGCGTGCCTCGCGGGGTGACCGTGGACGGCGCGTCGTTGCTGCTGGTGCGCGACCGTGGGCAGGTGCGAGCGCTGGCGGCGACCTGCAGCCACCTCGGCGGCCCGCTCGATGAGGGCGAGGTCAAGGACGGCTGCGTGACCTGCCCGTGGCACGGCAGCACCTTCCGCCTCGCGGACGGGGAGGTCGTCACCGGGCCCGCGACGGCGGCCCAGCCCGTGCTCGAGACGCGTGTGCAGGGTGGGCAGATCGAGGTCCGCGCGACGCCCCTCTCGTGATCTTGCACTTCCGCAGATCCGCTACCCCGACCCATCGCGTGATCTTGCACTCCCGCATGTGTGTGTCTCCACCCATCTCGTGATCTTGCACTTCTGCAGTCTGTGCCGCCTGGCGGACGTCGGTGCAGCTGTCGATGCAGGAAAAGCGCGTGCTGACAACACCTTTGCTGCATCGACGGCTGCATCGATGTCTGCAGCCACGGGGTGACGTCGCGACCGCTCTCGTCAAGGACGCTGCAGCACTGAGGTGACGAGCGTCGCGACCTCGTCCGGATGCGTGAACAGGTTGTTGTGGGACCCGGGCAGCACGGTCACCCGCGCTGGACCACCCGATGCGGCCGCCACCTGCTTCATCCAGCCGCGTGGCGCGAAGGAGTCCGCCTCACCCGCCGTCAGGACGAGCGACAGCCGGAGCGCCCGCACCCGTTGCTCCGGAGCATCGCGACGCGCTGACTCGATGAGCCTGATGAGGTCAGTGCGCACACGGGCGATGTTCTTCACCACCGCCAGCTCGCCGGGGCTGTCCTTGCGGTAGGCGGTGGCAGCTGCGCGAAGCATCCCGGGCCACGAACGTTGCTCGGGCCGGAACGTCAAACCGGCCAACACCACCGACACGTCAGGGTGGTCGTGCTGCAGGTGGAGCGCGGTCCCCAGGACGACCTGCGCACCGGTCGAGTGCCCCAGCAGCACAACGGGTCCAGCGAGCTGGGCCTGATTCACCCAGCCGGCAGCCACCTCAGCCATCTGCCCGACGCCCGGGGCAACGCGGGGCCGCCGTCCGCGCCAGGCGAGCAGGTCAAGCACCACGCACTTGACCCCACGCTCAGCCAGCGCCTCGGCAGTGGGCCGGGTGTAGCGCGGCAGGCCCAGGCCCGGCAGCAGCACCACTGTGCCTCGCGGTTCACCGGCAGGGCGCACCTCGATGGCTCTCACCCAGGCCGCCTCGACGCGGCTCCACCTCTCCTCGCGCCGCATGTCGATGCCGTGGTGAGGCGCCGTCACGACAGGGGCAGCAAGGCGTCCGGGGTGATATCCGCGATGGTGCGGCAGCCGGTGAGCGCCATCGTCAGGTCCAGCTCCGCGATCAGGTGCTGCACGACGGCGCGCACACCCTCCTGCCCGGCGAGCGCCAGGCCGTAGACGTAGGGACGCCCCACGAGCACCGCCCGGGCGCCCAGGGCGAGCGCCTTGAAGGCGTCGGCACCCGAGCGGATACCGCTGTCGAAGAGCACCGGCACAGCACCGGCGACGCGCTGCACGATCGGGCCCAGTGCGTCCAGCGACCCGATCGCACCGTCCACCTGCCGACCCCCGTGGTTGGAGACCACGATCCCGTCGACGCCGGCGTCGAGAGCGTGTGTGGCGTCGTCCGGGTGCTGGATGCCCTTGAGCAGGATCGGCAGCCGGGTGCGCTGCCGGAGGAACGCGAGGTCCTTCCAGGTGAGCGTCGACCGCGAGAAGACCTCCAGGAAGGTCTCCACGGCGGCGCGAGGCAGGGGCGAGCGCAGGTTCTCGACGAAGTCCCCCGGGTGCGAGCGGGTGAGCGATGCGAGCGTCCGCACGGCGGCGAGGTTCGGTCGCGGCTGGGCCGGCCGCCCGGCCGACGCCATGCGAGACGCCCTCTGCCGGACCAGCCCCATGAACACCGGATCGCTGGTGTACTGGGCGATCCCCTGGCCACGGGCGAACGGCAGGAACCCAAGGTCGAGGTCCCAGGGGCGCCAGCCCAGGACATGCGTGTCCAAGGTGACGACGATGGCGGAGCAGCCTGCTGCCTCGGCCCGAGTCACCATCGACTCGACGAGGTCGTCGTTGCTGCTCCAGTACAGCTGGAACCAGCGCTCGGCGTCCCCCATCGCCGCCGCGGTCTCCTCCATCGACTTGGACGCCTGGGTCGAGAACACCATCGGCACACCGGTTTCCGCCGCGGCGCGAGCCACTGCCACGTCGGCGTCCGGGTCGGCCATCTCCAGCACGCCGATGGGGGCGAGCAGGAACGGGGTCGGCAACGGCCGGCCGAGCAGCTCGATCCCGAGGTGCCGGGTGCCGACGTCCACGAGCATGCGAGGCACGATCTGTTGCCGGTCGAGGGCGTCACGATTCGCCCGGGCGGTGCCCTGCATCCCTGCCGACCCCGCGACGTAGGCGTACGCCTGCTTGCTCATCCGCCGCCGGGCCGCACTCTCGAGAGCCTCCGGCGACACCGGCACGACCGGACGCCGCCCGAACGCCCCGGCCCGATAGATCTGCGACTGGACCGTGCGGCCGAGCGACTCCAGCGGCGTCTCCGGCCCGGAGCCGACGCCGTCGCCGGTGCTCATGCCGTCGCCTGGGCGAGGATGCGGCCGACGCGCCGACCGGTGAAGAGGCAACCGCCGAGGAAGGTGCCCTCCAGCGCCCGGTAGCCGTGCATCCCGCCACCGCCGAACCCGCTCACCTCACCGACCGCGTAGAGGCCCGGCACCGGCTCACCGCCGTCGCCGAGCACCCGGCCCTCCAGGTCGGTGTGCAGGCCGCCGAGCGTCTTTCGCGTCAGCACGTGCAGCCGGACGCCGATCAGCGGACCGGCCGCCTGGTCCAGCAGGCGGTGCGGCGGCGCCGTCCGGATCAGCTTGTCGCCCAGATAGTTTCGCGCTCCGTGGATAGCTGTGACCTGCGCGTCCTTGGTGTACGGGTTGGCGATCTCGCGGTCGCGCTCGATCACCTGCTTCGCGACGTGCTCGAAGTCGAGCAGCGGCTCGTCGGTGAGACCGTTCATCCGCGTGACCAGCTCACGCAGGTTCTCGGCGACGACGAAGTCGGATCCCTTCTGCTTGAACGCCTCCACCGGCCCAGGCGCACCG
>JASBSH010000170.1 GCA_030149025.1 Actinomycetales bacterium
GGCGTGACGTCGTCCGGGGGAAGACGTTGCGCGGGTGGGCGCACGGTGACCTGCCGGGGGCGCGCGCACTGGCCACCGCCGAGGGCTTCCAACCGGTGCGCGGCCTGCTGAAGATGCGCCTCGACCTTGCGGCGACGAAGCTGCCGGACGTCGAGATCCCGGCTGGGGTGCGGATCCGCGGCTTCCAGCCGGGGCACGACGAGGAGGCGTGGCTGCGCGTCAACTCGCGCGCGTTCGCCACCCACCCCGAGCAGGGGAAGTGGACCCGTGCAGACCTTGAGGCGCGGACTGCCGAGCCGTGGTTCGACCCGGCCGGCTTCCTGATGGCGGTCGACGAGTCGACCGGTGAGCTGCTCGGCTACCACTGGACGAAGGTCGAGGACGGCGTCGGCGAGGTCTACGTCGTCGGCGTCGACCCGGTGGCGCAGGGGCGGCGGCTCGGGTCGGTGCTGACGGTGGCGGGCCTGCACCACCTGAGGAAGACGGGCGTGCCGGTCGTGCACCTGTATGTGGAGTCCGACAACGCCCCTGCCCTGAAGGTCTACACGCGGTTGGGGTTCCAACGATCAGCGATCGACGTGATGTATGAATCGCGTTGACGCTTGCCGAGGGGTGCGCTGGTCGGAGCGCGAGCGGCAGACGCCATCGCCGCCTGCCATGATGCGGTAATGAGCCAGTCGGCGACGCACGCAGAACAGGCCGCACCGGCCCCGCGCCGTCCGAGTCCGCCCGGCCGCCCGCCAGCGCGTCCCATGTCCATGGCACCCGTGTACCAGCCCCCGGACATCGACGCCGAACCCCTCCCCGACGGCCGTTTCCTGGACCGCGAGATCAGCTGGCTCGCGTTCAACGAGCGTGTGCTGGAGCTCGCCGAGGACGACAACGTCCCGCTGCTCGAGCGGGTCGGGTTCCTCGCCATCTTCGCGAGCAACCTCGACGAGTTCTTCATGGTCCGCGTTGCGGGGCTCAAACGCCGCATCGCGACCGGGCTGGCCGTCACCGCCGCCTCCGGCCTCGAGCCGCGGGAGGTGCTCGAGGCGATCAGCGTGCGCGCCCACGAGCTCATGGAGCGTCACGCCCGCGTCTTCTCCGAGCTCGTCCAGCCCGAGCTCGCCAAGCACGACATCACCCTCGTGGCCTGGGACGACCTCGACGAGGACGAGCAGGAACGGCTCCACGTCTTCTTCCGCGAGCACGTCTTCCCCGTCCTGACGCCGCTCGCCGTCGACCCCGCGCACCCGTTCCCGTACATCTCGGGCCTGTCCCTCAACCTCGCCGTCGTGGTCCGCAACCCCGCTACCGACGCCGAGCACTTCGCCCGGGTCAAGGTGCCCCCGCTCCTGCCGCGCTTCGTCGAGATCGAGGACATCGGCCAAGGGCGCAGGTTCCTCGGGCTGGAGGACCTCATCGCCGTCCACCTGGACCAGCTGTTCCCGGGGATGGAGGTCCTGCAGCACCACAGCTTCCGCGTCACCCGCAACGAGGATCTGGAGGTCGAGGAGGACGACGCCGAGAACCTGATGCAGGCGCTGGAGAAGGAGCTGCTGCGCCGCCGGTTCGGCCCACCGGTCCGTCTCGAGCTCGCCGCCGACACTGACCAGCACGTGCGCGACCTGCTGGTGCGTGAGCTCGGCGTCAGCCGCGCCGAGGTGTACGAGCTGCCGAAACCGCTGGACCTCACCGGGCTGGACCTCATCGCCGGCATCCCGGTTCGCGGCATGCACTATCCGGCGCACGTGCCGGTGACGCACCGGCACCTGACCGATGGGCGCGAGAGCGCCACGCCCGCAGACGTTTTCGCTGCCATCCGCTCGCGCGACGTGATGCTGCACCACCCGTACGACTCGTTCTCGACGAGCGTGCAGGCGTTCCTGGAGCAGGCCGCCGCGGACCCGCACGTCCTCGCGATCAAGCAGACGCTCTACCGCACCAGCGGCGACTCCCCCATCGTCGACGCCCTGATCGACGCCGCCGAGGCGGGCAAGCAGGTGCTCGCGATCGTCGAGATCAAAGCGCGGTTCGACGAGCAGGCGAACATCAGCTGGGCCCGCAAGCTGGAGCACGCGGGCGTCCACGTGGTCTACGGGATCGTCGGGCTGAAGACGCACGCGAAGCTCAGTCTCGTTGTGCGCCAGGAGGTCGACGGGCTGCGGCGCTACTGCCACGTCGGCACCGGCAACTACAACCCGAAGACGGCCCGGCAGTACGAGGACCTCGGCCTGCTGACCTGTGACCCGGAGGTCGGCGAGGACCTGTCCCGGTTGTTCAACCAGCTCTCCGGATACGCCCCGAAGACCGCTTTCCGCCGGCTGCTGGTCGCACCCCGCTCACTTCGCAAGGGGCTCATCGACCGGATCCATCAGGAGATCCGCCACCACCAGGCAGGGCGGGACGCGCACATCCGCATCAAGGTGAACGCGATGGTGGACGAGGCGGTCATCGACGCGCTGTACCGGGCGTCACGGTTCGGCGTCCCCGTCGACATCGCGGTCCGGGGGATCTGCGCCCTGCGTCCCGGTGTGCCGGAGCTGAGCGAGACCGTCACCGTGAGAAGCGTTCTCGGCCGGTTCCTCGAGCACTCGCGGATCTTCGCCTTCGCAGGCGGCGGCGACCCGGTCGTCTACATCGGCAGCGCGGACATGATGCACCGCAACCTCGACCGCCGCGTCGAGACGCTGGTGCGGATCACGGACCCGTCCCACATCCGCAACCTGATCGAGCTCGTCGACCTCGCCATGGACGACCGGACGGCGAGCTGGCACCTCGGCGCGGACGGTCGGTGGGCGCGGCACCACCTCGGCCCGGACGGCGAACCGTTGCGTGACCTGCAGGCCCACCTCATCGAGTCGCGGGCGCGGCACCGCACACTCAGAGCACGATGAGCACGGCAAGCTCTGCGCCCACGACTCTGGTCCGGGCGGCCGGGGCCGTGTGCTGGCGCAAGACCCCTGACGGCGAGCTTCGTGTGCTCGTCGTGCATCGCCCCAAGTACGACGACTGGTCCTGGCCCAAGGGCAAGCTGGACGCCGACGAGCCCGACCCCGTCGCCGCGGTGCGGGAGGTGGCCGAGGAGACGGGGCTGAACGTCCGGCTCGGCATCACGCTGCCCACGGCGCGCTACCGGTTGTCCGAGGTGAGCGACAAGGCGGTCGCGTACTGGGCGGCGGAGGTCCCGGACGGCGAGCTGCCGCCGGCGCCGCGGCCCGAGGAGGTCGACCGCGCCGAGTGGGTGACCGTCGGGGAGGCCGACCAGCGCCTGACCCGGCGCGGCGACCGCCAGCAGCTGCGTGCCCTCCAGGAGGCCGACGCCGACGGGACCCTGGGCACCTGGCCGCTGCTCGTCGTCCGGCATGCCGCCGCACGGCCACGGCGGACGTGGACGAAGAACGACGCCGACCGGCCCCTGAGCGTCGGCGGGCGGGTCCAGGCGGCGAAGCTCGTCGACCTCATGGCCGCCTGGCAGCCGACACGGGTGTGGTCCAGCCCGTCCAAGCGCTGCCTCGACACCGTCGAGCCGTACCAGGACGAGACCGGCGTGCAGGTGCGGACGAAGAACCGGCTCAGCGAGGACGGGCACCGCCGGAACCCGCGGAGGGTGGGCGCGTTCGTCGGATCGCTGCTGGACGCCGGCCGCCCGGTCGCGATCTGCACTCACCGGCCCGTGCTCGGCAGCATCCTGGGCACCCTGGCGGGCAACGCCGCGACCGGGATGCGCGGGCTGATCCCGGCTCGTGACCCGTTCCTCCAACCCGGTGAGGTGCTCGTCGCGCACGTGTCGCGGCGCACCGGGCGTGTCGTCGCCGTGGAGCGCCACCTGGCGTAACCGCACCTACCCCTTTCGCCGCCCACCCCACTCGTGATCATGCAGTTCTGCACGTGCATGAGAGCGGCGGCCCGCAAAGCTTTGC
>JASBSH010000172.1 GCA_030149025.1 Actinomycetales bacterium
CGAGCTGGGCGCGCGGCCCGCCCTCCCGGTAGGCGCGGGTGGCCCACCGGCCCATGTCCCCCTTCTTGTACGCAACGAGCAGTTTGGCCGCCTGCAACCGCCGGTCCTGCCTCTCGCGCTCGGCCTGGGCGGCGTCGCGATCGCGAAGCGCCTGCTCACGGGCCTCCAGCGCGGCGCCGGCGCGTTGCGCCAGGTCGAGCAGTCGCGCCTGCGCCGCCCGGACCTGCTCCTGCTGTTGCTGCACCTGCTCCTGCAGCCGATCCGCCTGGCCGCGCTGCCGCCGAACCTCCTCGGCACTCGGCGCCGGATCCACAGCGGCCGCCGAGGCGACGGTCGCCCGCGCACCCCCCTCGAACCCCAGCAGGAGCGCGAGAAGCAGCGGGAAGACGGACCACACCACGGTCGGGCGTTGTTGCAACAGGCGCAAGATCGTCATCCTCGTCCATGGTCGGGGCAGAGTTCCCGGAACCACACACGGGACGCTCGCAGGTCAACTATGGGGGAGTTATCGGCAGCCGCGGGACGAGAACGAAGAATTCCTGTGGACAAACCGGACGGTTTCGGCAGCCAGGGTGACCCGCCAGCACGGCCCGTGTCTCTGCCCTGACATAGGGTGATCGCCGTGGCTGACGTGACGGAGATGACTTACCGCCCGCTCGGCGCCAGCGGCCTGATGGTGTCGACGGTGGGGCTGGGCTGCAACAACTTCGGTTCGCGGGTGGACGAGGCGGGGACGCGGCAGGTGGTGCACGCGGCTTTGGACGCCGGCATCACCCTCTTCGACAGCGCCGACAGCTACGGGGGGACGGCGGGGCGCAGCGAGCAGCTGCTCGGCAAGGCGCTCGGCAGCCGGCGAGCCGACGTCGTGCTCGCCACCAAGTTCGGATCGGACCTGGGCGGCGCCAACGGTCCCGACTGGGGCGCACGCGGCTCGCGCCGCTACATCCTCACCGCCGTCGAAGCCAGTCTCCAGCGGCTCGGCACGGACTGGATCGACCTGTATCAGCTGCACTGGCCCGACCCGGTCACTCCGATGGAGGAGACCCTCGCCGCCCTGGACGACATCGTCAGGGAGGGCAAGGTCCGCTACATCGGGCACTCCAACCTGACCGCGTGGCAGGCGGTGGACGCGGACTGGATTGCCCGCAGCAACGGCTCCACGCCGTTCATCTCCGCACAGAACGAGTACTCGCTGCTGAACCGAGGGGTCGAGTCGGACTTGGTGCCCGCGTGCGAGCACCTCGGGCTCGGCCTGCTGCCCTACTTCCCCCTGGCGTCCGGTCTGCTGACGGGGAAGTACCGGCGCGGGGCATCGGCTCCGCAGGGCACCCGTCTCGCCTCGGTGCCCGCTCGCCTCGAGTCCGCCGACTTCGACCGGATTGAGGCTCTGGAGAGATTCGCCGCCGACCGGGGGATCGGCCTGCTGGACGTCGCCATCGGTGGCCTGGCCGCCCAGCCGGCCGTGGCGTCGGTCATCGCCGGCGCGACCAGGCCTGAGCAGGTGCGCGCGAACGCGGCCGCCGCGGCATGGGCACCGACCGCGGAGGATCTCGTGCTCCTCGACGAGATTGCGCCGGCGCCGCCTCCACCCGGACGGCGGTGATCGACCGGCTCATCGGGACGGCGAGGGGCACGACCGCCTGACGTCCGGGCGTGCCATCCTGCCTGTCGTGCTGCGCCCCTACCGAGACGTCCTCGCGGTGCGCGGCGCACCGGGCTTCGTGGCGGCAGGCCTGGTCGCACGCCTGCCGATCTCGATGCTCGGGATTGGCATCGTCTTCCTCGTCCAGGGCAGCACGGGCTCCTACAGCCTCGCCGGCGCCGTGGCGGCCACGTTCGGGGTCGTGCAGGCGGCGGCATCACCCCTCGTCGCCGGCGCGGTCGACCGCTACGGACAGGCACGGATCATGCTGCCGGCGATCGGGGTGCACGTCGCCGGGCTGCTGCTGCTCGTCGCCTCCAGCGTCCTGCACGCACCCCGGTGGACGACCTTCGTGGCTGCAGCGGTGGCCGGTGGCACGATCGGTTCGGTCGGTGCCCTGGTCCGCGCCCGCTGGTCGTATGTGCTGGCAGGGTCGACGAGGCGAGCGGCGTTGCTGCACACGGCCTTCTCGCTGGAGTCGGTGCTCGACGAGGTTGTCTTCGTCACCGGGCCGATCCTCGTCACCGCCCTGGCCGTCGGCGTGACGCCCGTTGCGGGGATCGTCACCGCCGCGGCTGCCGTGGCGATCGGCGGGACGGCGCTGATGCTCCAGCGGAGCACCGAGCCGGCACCCTCGCGTGCCCGCCCCGTCCAGGGCACGGGGGTCCTGCGCAGCCGGGGGATGGTCGTGCTTGTCGTCGCCTTCGTCTGCGTGGGCGGGATCTTCGGCGCGGTGGACGTCGCCACGGTGGCGTTCACCGCGGACCGCGGGGTCCCCGGGGCGGCCGGCTGGGTGCTCGCGGCCTTCGCTTTCGGCAGCCTGCTGGCCGGTGTCGGTTACGGGGCGGTCCACTGGAGGAGCCCTGCCGGGCGGCGGTTCGTCCTCGGTGTCGTGCTGCTGGCGATCGGGGTTGCTCCGGTCATGCTCGTCCAGCAGGTGGTGCTGCTCGCCGTCGTCGTGTTCGTCGCAGGGTTCGCGATCTCGCCCATGCTCATCAGCGGTAACGCCCTGGTGCAGGAGCTCGTGGTGCCGACCCGGCTGACCGAGGGACTCGCCTGGGTCGCGACCTCGATCGGCCTTGGCGTGGCCGCAGGCTCCGCCCTGACCGGTGCCGCCGTGGACGCACTCGGCGCGCGCCGGGCCTTCACCGTGCCCGTGGCGGCCGGGCTGCTCGCGGCCCTGGTGGTGCTGGTGTTCGCCCGGTGGCTGCACCCGGGACCAAGGTTCGTCGTCAGATCGCGTCGCCGTTCCTAGCTAGCATTCGCATATGCGACGAATGCTCACCGCTGCCCTTTCTGCGTTGGTTCTGCTCGCCGGCTGCTCAGCTCAGGCCTCGCCGGACGCGGCGCCGGACGCCGGTTCGTTCCTGCAGGAGCACGGCCTGTCCGGTAACGCGGTGAAGGTCATCGACGAGCTGGAGCAGCTCGGGGGAGCGGACCGGCCGACGGAGTTCACCGCCTCGGTACGGCCCGGCGAGCTCCTGCTGTCGGACGGTGAGGACGAGTTCTCCATGCCGTTGCCGGAGGACCGCTTCTACCTCTCGATCGCCCCGTACGCCGAGAAGACCCACGACTGCTACTTCCACAGCCTGACGACGTGCCAGGGGGAGCTGACCGAGCAGGACGTCCACGTGAAGATCGTGGACAAGGGGACCGGCGACGTGCTCGTCGACGAGGAGCAGACGACGAACCCCAACGGGTTCGTGGGCTTCTGGCTGCCGAAGGACGTCGACGCAACCGTCTCCGTGTCCCACTCCGGCCTCACGGCTCAGCAGGAGTTCTCGACCGGACCCAACGACGCGACCTGCATGACGACGCTCAAGCTGGCCTGATCCTCAGCTCAGGACGGCGGCCGCGCGCTCTGGAGGTCAACCCTCCACGATCGTCGTGGGCGCGCCGTGCACCGCGGGGATGCGACCGAGCCGACCGGCCTGGAAGTCCTCGAACGCCTGGACCAGTTCGGCGCGGTTGTTCATGACGAACGGCCCGGCCCAGGCGATCGGCTCGCGGATCGGCCGCCCACCGAGCACGAGGACCTCGAGGTTGGGCTCCGCCACCGACTGGGACGCGCTCGCGGCCACGGCCAGCCAGTCGCCGTGGCCGAGCACGGCAAGCTGTCCCTTCCGGAACGGCTGCTGCTTGGGTCCCACGGTTCCCTCGCCCGCGAGGACGTAGACCAGGGCGTTGAACTCGGGTTGCCACGGGATGCTCATCCGCGCGCCGGGGCTCACTGTCGCGTGCAGCAGCGTGATCGGCGTCGTCGTGATGCCCGGGCCCCGGTGACCTGCGACGTCTCCGGCGATGACCCGGACCAGCGCGCCGCCGTCCTGGGTGGTCAGCAGCGCCGAGTCGTTGCCGCGCAGGTCCTGGTACCGCGGCGACGCCATCTTCTGTGCGCGCGGGAGGTTCACCCACAGCTGCACGCCGTGGAACAGGCCGCCGCTCGCCACGAGAGCCTCCGGTGGCCGCTCGATATGAAGCAGACCGCTGCCGGCAGTCATCCACTGGGTGTCGCCGTTGGTGATCACCCCGCCGCCACCGTTGGAGTCCTGGTGCTCGAAGATGCCGTCCACGATGTAGGTGACCGTCTAGAAGCCGCGGTGCGGGTGCCAGGACGTGCCCTTGGGCTCACCCGGGGCGTACTCGACCTCGCCCATCTGGTCCATGTGGATGAAGGGGTCGAGGTCGGCGAGATCGGCCCCGGCGAAGGCCCGGCGGACGGGGAACCCCTCACCCTCGAACCCGCTCGGCGCGGTGGACAGCGCCTTGAGCGGGCGCTCTCGCAGCGTCACCGGGTCCGGCGTGGGGATGCGCGGAAGGACGGTGACGTCCGGGACGGTGATCGCGGGCATGGCGACCTCCAATGAAGTTGAACGTTTAAGCACTACAGGAACCATCGACGGTGGCCGCGTATTCCCGCACCTGTCGATTCTGCGCCCCCGCCGCGAACGCCCGCAGCGGGGGGAGTGACCGTTGCGGGGTGTTCAGGAGCTCGCGACGTCCTGTCCGCCACGCTGCGCGGGCACGAGGCCGTTCACGTCCTGGGAGGCGACGCGCTGCTCGATCTGCCGGAGGTCCGCCAGCGTGAGGTTCTCCTTGTCGAGGAGCTCCTCGGCGATGGCGTCGAGCAGGGGGCGGTTGGCCGCCAGCAGCCGGTAGGCGTCCTCGTGCGCCTCGGCCAGCAGCTCCTCGGCAACCTCGCGGACCAGCATGCCGACGTCCCCGCCCATCCGGACCGTGTCGTCGTCCACGAGCAGGTAGCCGAGCCGGGACATGCCGTACTTCGTGACCATGGCGAGCGCCCGCTTCGTGGCGTGGTCCAGGTCGCCGTGAGCGCCCTGGGTGTACTCGCCGTCCAGCAGCAGCTCCTCGGCCGCCCGGCCGCCCATCGCCACCCGGAGGTCGGAGAGGGCCTTGCCCCGCGTCAGGAACACGTCGTCGTTGCCCGACATCCACGTGACGCCGCCGGCCGGGCCGCGGGGGACGATCGACACCTGGACCGGGTCGTCCGCCGCGGGCAGCAGCAGGGCGGCGACGGTGTGGCCTGCCTCGTGCCAGGCGGTCACCTTCCGGTCGAACTCGGTGACGAGCGCCGAGGTGCGGGCGCGACCGAGCGCGACCGTGGCCAGGGCGGCGTCGAAGCACGCGGCGTCCACCACGACCTGACCGCGCCGCGCGGCCTCCATACAGGCCTCGTTGACGACCTGGGCGAGGTCCGCGCCGCTCATGCCCGGGCTGCGGCGGGCGAGTGCGGTCAGGTCCACGTCCGGGCCGACGGGCTTGCCCGCGGTGTGGACGGCCAGGATCTGGCTGCGCCCGCGGCGGTCCGGTGCCGGGACCTGGATCTGCCGGTCGAGGCGCCCCGGCCGCGTGAGGGCAGGGTCCAGCACATCGGCGCGGTTCGTCGCCGCCAGCACGATGATGCGGCTCGTCCTGTCGAACCCGTCCATCTCGTTCAGCAGGGAGATGAGCGTGTTCTCACGCTCGCCGTCCGCGCCCTGGGTCGGGCCAGCCGCCCTGGCCTTGCCGACCGCATCGATCTCGTCGATGAAGACGATGGCCGAACCGGCCTTCCGCGCCTTGTCGAACAGCTCGCGGACACGCTTGGCACCCACGCCGGCGAAGGTCTCGACGAAGTCGCTGCCCGCCAGCGCGAAGAAGGGGACGCCGGCCTCACCGGCGACGGCCCGGGCGAGCAGCGTCTTGCCGGTGCCGGGCGGGCCGACGAGGAGGGCTCCACGCGGCGGGCGGGCACCGACCCTGGTGAACCGGTCGCCGTCCTTCAGGAACTCCACCAGCTCGGTCATGTCGTGGATCGCCTCGGCGCAGCCCGCGACATCGCTGAACCGCGTGTCCGGCACGTCGCCGATCTGCTTGGCCCGCTTGCCGGAGAGCTTCCCGATACCGCCGGTCATGGCGCCGGATCGCACGAGCCAGAACAGGAAACCGAGGATCAGGACGACGGGCAGCAGCGTCATGAGCAGGGACGACCATGCGCCGGACCCCTGCTTGGTGGTGCTCGTGGTGACGCGCGCGTCGATCAGCGACTGCGTGAGGCTGTCGGAGAACGCGGAGGGGTACTCCGTGGAGATGGTGTCGCCGCCGGCGGCCTCGCTCCGGGTGAGCACGACGGTCTTGGCCAGGTCGTCGATCTCCGCCGACTCGATCTTGCCCGCCCTGATCTCACTGATCGCCTGGGACAACGGAACGGGATCGGGGGTGGGGGAGTCGCTGCGGGCGCCGAGGGCGACCCCCGTGATGAGGAGGGCGAGCGCGATGACGACGCCGATGACGACGACACGCCGGTGCTGGCTCAGCCACTTCGACCAGCCGGGCTCCCGCGACCCGTTGCCGGTGCCCTGGGACGGCGCGGAGTAGCGACGGCGTCGGCGGATGCCGGTTCGTGCCGCGGAGCGGCGGTGCGCGATCTGGACGTCGGCGTCCACCTCATCGACTTCGCCGTAGCGCTGGGCCGCCGCCGGCGCGGCAGCGCGGTGGTTCGGTGGCATGTGGCCTCCTTGCTGGTGCAGGTGCTGTCCCCGCACCCCATCAGCAGGGTCGGGCCGCGAGGTGATCGACTTGATGTAAGCGACCGACGTCACATGCGGGACGTCTGCCGCCGATTGGCCGATCCGACCGTTCCACGGTAAGTGGTGGTCGCGCAGCCGCTTCGGCAGGGTTCGTCAGATCCTCTTCAGCCGGCTCGCTGTCAGCCCGGCGCCAGGGGCCCACGGCCGGACCAAGTAGTCCAGGCAGCTCTCGTCGTGTGCAATCATCCGGCCCGCCAGCGTCGATTGCTTAGTCATGCTTGGCCAAGGCGCGTATGCTTGCATCATGACGACGGTGAACGTCGGACAGGCGAAGACAGAGCTCTCTCGGTTGATAGCTCTGGCCCTGGCCGGTGAGGACGTGGAGATCGCACGGGATGGTGTCCCAGTCGTGCGCCTGGTTGCGCTCGAGCGGACGAATCCCGGCGCGCGGTTCCTTGCAGCGAGCGGCTCGCTGGCGGGGGAGATCCGGATTGGCGACGACTTCGAGTTCACTGATGCTGAAGTCGACGAGATGCTCGACCCGTGAGGCTGCTCCTCGACACTCACGTTGTCCTCTGGCACTTTTCGGGAGAACGAGAACTGTCGGCGTTAGCCCGGGACGCCATAGCAGCGGCCGACGACCTGCTCTTCAGCGTGGTGTCGTTCGCGGAGGTCGGGGTCAAGGCCTCCGTGGGCAAACTGGATGTGCCTGACGACCTGCAGTCCCGGATCGCAGATGCGGGTGTCCGCACCCTCGCACTGTCGCCGACCCATGGTCTCGCGGTTTCCGGCCTGCCCGTGCACCACCGCGACCCGTTCGACCGACTGATCATCGCCCAGGCGATGATCGAACGCCTGACCGTTGTGACGGCCGACGCTCGGTTCCACGCCTACGGGATCCAGCTACTGCAAGCGTAACGACCGCTCCCGTTGTTCGACTGGGAGGTCCTGGCGTGGCGTGAGACGACTTCTCGGCCGTGTCGACTTGGTCTTACGTAACACCGATAATGCACATTATGTCAAGTGATTCTCTGGGCGCCACCCCGGCACATCAACCCCGCCGTTCTCCTGCCAGTCGCCTGGGGCTCAGCGGGACCGGTAAACCTGGGCGCGGTGATCGATCCGAACCACGAGCACCGACTTGTCGTCGTCCCGGATCTCGTACAGCACCCGGTAATCACCCCGCCGAGCCCCATGCAGGCCCTCCAGCTCACGCTTGAGCGGCTTGCCCACCCGGCCCGGGTTCTCGGACAGAACCGCGTAGATGAACTCCAGGACCGCGGCGGCGTAGCGCGGCGGAATCTGTGCCAGGTTCCGCAGGCCGAGGCTGGCCATCACGACCGTGTACACCACCATTGGGCCTTGCCCTAGGCCCGTTCGGGCAGGTTCAGCCGGTGACGGACCTTGTCCTCGTCGAGGGTCTCACCAGCCTCGTACTCCGCGCGGGCCTCGGCGACATCCTGGCGAATACCCGACTGGGACAGCCAGAACAGTGTTTCTTGCAGCGCCTCCCACTCGTCCGCGCCGACCAGCACCGCCGCCGGGCTGCCGTTCCTGGTGATCGTCACGTGTTCGTGCGTGCTCGAGGCCTCGTCAACGAGCTCGTTGAGCCTGTCCTTGACCTTGGAGATCGGAAGCGTCCGCATGGGAAACATCTTAGGCCCGAATTCCAGCCTAGCCAAGGCTGGAATGAAGAATGTCCGACTTCTGAGAAGCGCGATGCCGGCACGCGCAGCAGACTGACTGCTGCTGATCGAACGCCAACGCGACGGTGGAGGCCCAAAGTGCGTGTCGTCGTCCTCGGAGCGACGGGGAACATCGGGTACAGCGCCGTCAAGGCGCTGTCCAGTGCTGCGGACGTGACGGAGATCGTCGGGGTGGCGCGCCGCCTGCCCGACTGGTCGCCCCCGCGCACGAGGTTCGTCGCCGCCGATGTCACCCGTGATGACCTCACCCCGCACCTGCAGGGAGCTGACGTCGCCATCCTGTTGACGTGGAGCTTCCACCCCACCCGTGACCCGGTGAGCACCTGGCAGGTCAACGTGCTCGGCACCATCCGGGCATTGGAGGCAGCGGCGGAGGCCGGCGTCGGAGCGGTGGTCTACGTCTCGTCCGTCGGCGCCTACTCCCCCGGCCCGGGCCGCACGGTCGACGAGTCGTGGCCGACACACAGCCTGCCGACGGCCGCATACGGCCGGGAGAAGTCCTACCTCGAGCGGTATCTGGACGCCTACGAGCTGCGGCACCCGCAGATCCGGGTCGCCCGGCTCCGGCCGAGTTTCGTGTTCCAGCGGGCGTCCGGCAGCGAGCAGCGGCGGATCTTCGCCGGCCCCTTGCTGCCCGCTGCCCTGCTGCGGCGCGGACGCCTGCCCGTCGTCCCCGTGCCGTCGGGGCTGCGGTTCCAGGCCGTGCACGGAGACGACGTCGGCGAGGCGCTGCGCCTGCTCGCCACCCGCGATGCCCGCGGCGCCTACAACGTGGCCGGCGACCCGATCATCGATGCCGCCGGCCTCGGTGACCTGATGGGAGCCAGACCGGTCGAGGTGTCGCACGCGCCCGTGGTCATGGCTCTGGGCGTCGCATCGCGACTGCGCCTGGTGCCGGCGGACGAGGGGTTGCTGCGGTTGTTCCTCAGCCTCCCCACGATGGAGACGTCCCGCATCCGGGACGAGCTGGGATGGGCGCCGCGTGTCACCGGAGTCGCGGCGCTGCGGGAGGCGCTGGACGGCATGGCGGAGGGCGCCGGGGCGCCGACGGCCCCCCTCCAGCCCGGACGAGCCGTCGGTGCGCCCGAGCCAGGCCCCCACGCCGCGAGCACCACGAGGAAGGAATGACGTTCATGGTCGATCGTCACCTGTCGGACGCCGCGACGGTGGAGCGTCGCATCGACGCACCGCCCGAAGCAGTCTGGGCGGTCCTCGCGGACGGTTGGAGCTACGCCACCTGGGTGGTGGGCACCTCCCGCATCCGCCAGGTCGACCGGGACTGGCCTCACGTCGGGTCGAGGCTCCACCACTCGGTCGGCTTGTGGCCGCTGCTGCTCAACGACCACACCGAGGTGCTGTCCGAGACGCCGGGCCGTGAGCTGGAGCTCAAGGCACGAGCCTGGCCGGCCGGCCAGGCACGTGTCCGGATCGTCCTCGAACCCGACGGACCCGAAGCGACGCACGCGGTCATCGAGGAGCTCGTTGAGCGCGGCATCGGCGCGAGCGTGCCCATGGCGGCACAGCAGCCGATGATCATCCCCCGCAACAGGGAGACCCTGCGGCGCCTCGCGCTGCTGGCCGAAGGCAAGCACGCCAACCGAACCCGCAACGGCGGCGGCGACGCGTTCACCCCTGGAGCAGACGAGCCCACACCGTCCGGTTGAGGCCTCGCTTGACCCTGCCAGCCGGCCCGGCCGAGGACAGCGCGGCCCGGGCCGCGTTCCACCCACACGCCCCATGGACGCCGCCACCCGGGTGCGCGGACGCGCTCGCCAGGAACAGCCCCGGCAGCGGTGTCTCCGGACGGCCTGTTCCGGTGAACGGCCGGAAGACCGCCTGCTGGTGGAGGTGAGCCGTGCCGCCGTTCAGTGCTCCCCCGACCAGGTTCGAGTTGGCCGCCTCCAGGTCGACCGGCGACTGCACGTGTCGGGCAAGGACCCGGTCACGGAAGCCCGGCGCGACGGCATCGACCGTCTCCTCGAACCGTTCGACCTGCTGCTGGACGAGATCAGGCGGCCAG